>JBMCCQ010000008.1:0-26991 GCA_048618745.1 Candidatus Nanoarchaeia archaeon | reverse complement strand
AGGGCACTGGTTACCTTCAACAAACAACTTGCATTTTTTACATACTTTTTTTTTGCTCATTTTAACCTATTTTTTTGATTCAGTTTTTTCTTCTTCAAGCCAGTCAAGCTTGCCCATACCTTCCTGTCTCATAGTAAGGCCTATTTTTGGATTTGATATATCCTTATAGCTTACAGCAATTACGCGGGCCCTGCACATATCTTCTACCTTTAGGTTCCTTTTTGTCTCTTTTCCCTGAAGTACCTTGTCTTTTCCAAAGGATACGTAATCATTCATTGTCTGTGAAATATGAATCATTCCTTCAGCAGGACCTATAGACATAAATGCCCCGAAATCAGCAATATCTTTTATCCTGCCTAGAACTACCTCCTGCAACTCAGGCTTGAATGTTAAAAGCTCGAACTGGACCTTGTAATATGGTGCGCCGTCGCCAGGGATTATTACTCCCTGTCCAATCTCGATAACTTTGGAAACATCAATTACAATTCCAAGCTCATGGGAAATATATCCCTCGTATTTTTTTTTGATCATCTCAATGATTGCAGCATTGAGCTCTAGGCTGAATTCTTCCGGTGAAACACGAATATGGTCTCTAATTATTGTTTTGTAAAACATTTTAATCTTTTGAACCTCTAATTTCTATAAATTTTTTTTGCCTCATATAAATGAAATTTTTGAGTCTCCTTTTCAATTCCAGGTCCTGTGTTGCAACCCAGTACCCCTCATTTGCAAGTTCCACAAGGGCATCATCAACATGTTTTTCCCCTGTTTCAATCACTTCAGGGTCCCTGAAATCAACAAGTTGAAGAGCAAGCTTTGCAGCTCTTTTGTCTGCACCCTTCCCTTTTGTAGTCAACTCTTCAAGCTCTTTAAGTGAGCCGCTGCAAACAAATAACTTGACTGGTTTTGAAAAGGCATTTGGCACCTCTTCAAAAACATCTGTACCAACCTGGCCTGGAATCATTAAAAAGTTGGTGTCAAGTATTACTTTGTAAACCATCTCAGCCAAAAAATTGGCAATTCTTTAAAAATATATTGATTTTTCCACCAACAGACTTTTTCGGTTTGCTAACTCCTTTAAAAAGGTTCCGAAAATTATTTATAGGTAGGAACGGGATTTTTAAGGATGAGAGGATAACAATGAGCGATAAATTTGAAAATGAACTAAAGGGCCTGAAAAAAGACCTTGAAAAGTACGATAAAACTGACCTGAATAAGAATATTGATGAGCTGAAAAACACTGTGAATAAGCTTGAGAATATGGACATTGACTTAAAGGCTCCTTTAGATAAAAAGGATACTGAAGAAAAGGAAGCTAAAAACTCTAAAGGAGAAACTCGTAAAGATACACCGCCAGTTTCAGATACTAATTACTCAACACAGGAAAACCCACAAAAACCACCCGAAAAAAATTCTGGAAAACAAGAAAACAAAAGTAAGGAAAAGCAAAGCACCGCCGTGCAAAAGCGGACAGAAACAGTTCCTATTGAAAGTGGTGTTTCAAAGGATAAAATAGACTCACTACAGGAATCCGTAAGCCATCTTGACAAGGCAATTAAAAATATGGTAAGCATCTTCAACAACGCAATTTCTGAACTCCAAAACGATAATTCAGAGCAAGAGATGTCTGATAAGCTTGACAGGATAATAAAGCAGAATGAAAAAATCCTTTCAAAGCTTAAGGATTCTGGTGAGATACCAGCTGCTGAGAAAAAAGGGGGCTCACCATTTTCTCCCAAACCTCCCGCTGTCCTTGATTCAATGAAACAAAACCCTGCACCAAAGCCGCCTGAAGACGACCACATTCCACGTCTTCAGCCAAGAAAGGGTAAAAAATATGACTTATAAAAAAGTTAGAAAGTTTCTAAAAATGCTTGGTAAGTCAGAGAACAGGCAGCTTGAAAATATTGTGTATAATGATTCTTTGCCTGCTTTTACCAATATTAGTGCCATGCCAAAGCAAGAAAATAACGAAAGCCACGAGCAATTAAAACAACGGGTACATGAACTGGAAGAAAAACTCTCTAAATACAAACACCTGGAAGACCATACAGTAAAAAGGCTCCAGCGAAATATGGCAAGACTTAAGGAAAAAATGAAAAGGCTGGGATAGCCTTTACAAGTCCTTTGCCATAACAGTTTTTCTGTTGTTTGCCTCGGCTCTTTCTGCAGCCTTCTTGACTAGCTCTTTAACCTTATCATCCAGTGCCTCAGCAAAATCACCAGATACATTATTGTTTCCCATAACTTCTTTAAGTTTTGACTTAACAACTAACATGCTATCACCCTTTTGGTTTTTATACTATTTTATTGGGTTTCTACTATATAAATCTTGTGTTATAATTGCCTCGTTTAACTAATTTTTTCGGCTTGAATATAGTATCCCATAAGTGAATCATCCATTAGTACTCCAGTAACTGTAACCGTGTTTCCCTCCTGTGGAAGTTTCTCACTGCCCACCTTTATGGAGTTATTTTTGTCATCTTCAAGCCTGAATCCCGAGACATCCCCTATTTTCAGGCTTTTTTTTACTTCTCCTTTAACAGTAACCTGCTCTCCAACATAATCTTCACTTTTTATTTGCTCAATGCTCTGCGAGCATCCTGTTATAAGAATTAATGCAAGTGCCATTAAAATTAATCTTTTCATATTTTTATGTATGGAATAATTCTATTTAAAGGTTCTGCCTTTAAGAAAGCAAAACATTTTTAAAGCACTTACTTTTACTGCAACTAATCAGCATTAAAGTGGTCAAAAATGGTACAAAGAATTGGCGGATCAAGGAGAAAAACAAGAGACAAGTTTAAAAAGGACTATAGAAGCAAGGGTAAAATAAGCATCAGGGATTATATGCAAAAGCTTGAGAGTGGTGACAGGGTCAGGCTAAGGGCTGAGTCTTCTCTTCAGGAAGGCATTTACCCTCCAAAATATCACGGCAAAATAGGTCTTGTAAAAGCACAGAAAGGATGGTGTTATGAAGTGGATATTAAAGACGGGGGTAAAGAAAAAACCCTGGTTGTTCATCCTGCTCATTTAAAGAAGGTATAAAAATGGATTCAAAACCGGAAATTGTTGAGGAAAAGCCAATCCCTATGTTTGAGCTAAAAAGTGAGCTTTCAAAAATCAAAAAAAGAGATGGAGAGCTGAACTTCAGGTCAGCAAAAACAGAAGAGTATCTTAATGTTTTTGTAAAGCTCGGCCCAAGAAAAGGCAAAGAGCTAGTAGATGAGATAAAGGGGCTTGAAATTCCAAGGCTAAAAGAAGAGCATATCTATAAGATTGCTGACATAATGCCAACAGATGTTGAGTCTTTAAAACTTCTGCTTCACGGCTACACTCTTAGTGTTTCAAAAGAAAACATGAAAAAAATTGTTAATGTCGTTAAGAATTACGCTTAATATTTAAAAATAATTTATATTTTCTAATTTTATGTTGAACCTCTCTGATTACAGTTATCATCTTCCAAAAAAGCTTATTGCCCAGGAGCCAGTTACACCGAAGGATGCTTCAAGGCTAATGGTAATTCAGGGGAATAATTACGAGCACCTTGTATTCAGGGATATAACGAAATATTTCAGGGAGGGGGATGTTTTAGTAGTAAATAATACCAAAGTTCTTGCGAACAAACTTAGGGGTAAAAGGTCCACCGGCTCTTGTGCAAGCGTAGTAATTGAAAAGGAGTATAACGGGCTTTACAGGTGCAGGGTTGAGGCGAACAATCCAAGGCAGGGCACAAGTCTTTATTTTCCAGCAGGGCTTGAGGCACAAATTTATCAAAGAGAGGATGACATATTCTGGCTTACATTCAATAAGTCCCCCTGGCCTGTTCTGGAAAAATACGGTGAGCTTCCACTCCCCAATTACATAAGAAGACCACTTTCTGATAATTCAGGTTACCAGACAGAGTTTTCAAGCGAGCACGGGAGTTTTGCAGCCCCTACATCTGGACTCCATTTTACAAATGAGTTACTCCGGCGTCTCGAGAACATAGGTGTAAAAGTCTGCCATATTACACTGCATATATCATTTGGAACCTTTAAGCCGATTGATGGCTCTGTGCAAAAAACTGAAAATGAATATTACTTTATTCCTGAACAGACAGCTGAAGCTGTTAACAAAAGGAAAGGAAGGCTTATTGTCTGCGGAACAACTGTCTTTAAGTGCCTGGAATCCAGCATAAAAAATGATTTGGTGCTACCTGGTGAAGGCTCATCTGACTTATTCATTTGCCCTGGACATAATTTTAAACTAAAGCCTGATATGATGATTACCAACTTTCACCTGCCAAAGTCAAGCCTGATTTTATTTGTTTCTGCATATTTTGGAAGGGATACCGTTATCAACGCTTACAAGGAGGCAGTGAGAAAAGAATACAGATTTTTCTCGCTAGGGGATGCCTGCTTGTTTATTGCTCCCTGCTAAACTCACAGCCGCAGTAGTTCTGTCTTGAAAGGTTGTATTTTTTGCTGAGCTCAACACTTTTTTTAAAGCCATCCTGCTTCTTGAAATCACTTATGAGGTAATCAACCCCGTGCTTGTATGCGATTTCCTTTCCTGTGTGATTTATAAGTACATGGTTCTTATGCGGGCTTATGGTAAGAGTGGTTGCAAAATAATCCACTCCGGTTTCTTGTGCGTGTTTTGCTGTTTTCTCCAGCCTGTATCTTATGCATAAATAGCAGCGTTTCCCGCCTTCCTTTTCCTTTTCAAATCCCCAGATAAGGCTCAGCCACTCCTCATGGGAATATTCGCATACTTCTAGTGTTTTATTGTATACCTTTGCAATCTTTTTCATATCCTCAAGTCTCTTATTATACTCATCTTCTGGATAGATATTTGAATTACAGAAAAAAAGCTGGACTTCAAAGTAATCATTAAGCCTTTCTATAACATGGGTTGCACATGAAGCACAGCAGCAGTGCAAAAGTAATTTTGGTTTCATTATAAATCCTGAAAAAACGGCATATATAAAAAGCTTTATGCCTCAAGCTCACTTAGCCTGCTCTCAAAAATCCCGTAGCTTAACCATTCATTTTCAATTGTTGAATATAAGAAAAGGTCATTATCAGTAATAATTATCTGTATGCCCGGGCCAAGGCTTTCGCTCTGAAGATCCCCGTAAAAACTCCCGTCCTGCGGCTCAACCATGACTGCTTCGTCTAAAGCCTTAAAGTCATCAGTATTTTCAATTTCTTTTTCTGTAAATGCCAACACACAGTGGCCATACTCTGTATCAGGCTCAAGCATACTGCCGCACACAACCACAGGCTTTGTTGTATCAAGTTCCATACCTTCCACATTATTTATATGCCACTCCTTTTCCTTATCAAGGTAATATTTGCCACTTCCTTCCCTGAAGGTCTCCAGCTTAGGGTTTTCGCACTTACTCATCAGGTAGTTGAGCTCCGCCTTGAAAAAAAGGCCGTAATCTTCACAGTCCCCCCCTTTATTTTGTTTAAATTCTTCTAATGACTGGAGTTTATCTGTTGCATTTTTTGTCAGTTCATCACTCTTATATTCATAGCCCTCCTGGTCGTTTACAAGGTAAATGCATCCTAGTTTTATTTTGCAGTCTTCAAGGCATCTTTTTTCAAGCTCTCTAGCAAGCGGGCGGAAATCAGTTTTCTTAATTTCGCTGTTTTCTCTAAGCCATTTCATCGAACTATTAAGCTCATGTCGGTATGTTCCTATTTTTGAGAATGCCTCATCCAATTCTTTTTGCTGGGAAACATGCTCATCTCCAAGCTCATGATAGGTTTCATTCAGGCTTATGTATCTCTCTTCCAGAGTGTTGTAGCTTTGGTTAAGCTCCCTTAAGTTTAATCTCAATTGTGAATTCTCTTTCTTAAGATTCTTAATTGTTGAATTAAGCTGTTTCATAATCTCAATGGACTGGACCTCCAGGTCGCTGTAATTGTCTTTTAAAGTCTCACTCTTTTCCTTATAAGAATAGGCGACTATACTTATGCTGATTATTAACGCAGTCAAAAAGATGATTATAATATTTTTTGCAGCCAATTTATGTGTATAAACATTCACCATTTAATAAATTTTATTAATGCAGGAAGATTAATATGATTATGGATACGGTTATTAATATTCTTGAGAAAACCTATAATGAAATAAGTATGCTGGCGTCTTTTACTGACCGCAGCCCTTTTCAGATACTTATTGCAACAGCACTTTCTGCAAGAAGCAGGGATGAGCAGATAATAGGTGTTGTAGAAAAGCTGTTTAAAAAATATCCAACCCCTGAAAAAATGGCCAAAGCAAACCTTGCAACCCTTGAAAAATATGTTCGTAAGTCAGGCTTTTATAAGATTAAGGCCAAAAGAATAAGAGATATTTCCCAAAGGCTTGTCAGCGAATTTGGTGGAGAAGTGCCCAAAACAATGAGTGAGCTCTTAAGTCTTCCGGGTGTTGGAAGAAAAACAGCAGGCTGTGTTCTCGTATATGCTTTCAGGATTCCGGCAATACCTGTAGACACGCATGTGCACAGGGTAAGCAACAGGCTCGGCTGGGTTAATACAAAAGACCCTTTAAAGACTGAACAAAGTCTTATGAAACTTATTCCAAAATCCAGATGGCTATTGATAAATGAGCTTTTGGTAATTCACGGGAAAAATATATGCAAGCCGCAAACCCCTATGTGCAATAAATGTGCGGTAGAAAAATATTGTGCAAAGAAATTCTAGCAGTCGTTTAACTCCTCGATTTCTATTTCCTCCATCTCACATTCAATCATTTTATTACTGCCGTTGTAATTGGGTGTTAGAATTATTTTTTCAGGAGAGCCGTAATTATTTTTGCTGTAATCAATGAGGACTTTTCCTGCAGAATTTTTGGGTATGTTTGCATCCGCTTGCGTATTTTGGATATCTTTACTGCCAACTACAGATGCCTTTACCCCCACAATATCTAGTTTACCATTTTTTAAAGAAACTTCAAGTCCTGGTCCATCCTTTTCGTAACATACCCTTGGAGAATCATCTTTTGTCAGGACTTCTGTAGAAACAGCACTACATCCGCCCGCAAAAGGCTCAAGCTGGACAATAATCGTCGCTATGGACACTGCAAATGCCAGCAGTAATACTGTTGCAATTAGTGGACTTACACCCTTTTTTGAATTCATATTAAATCACAATTAATTTGTTTTATTTAAATTTAATGTATGGATAATTATTTAAATAATTTGTTTTTGTGCAATTCTATGAAAAAAATTCCGGCGGGAGGGCAGGCAGTAATTGAAGGGGTAATGATGAAAACCCCTCGTTATTATTCAGTTGCTGTCAGAAATGAAAAGGGGAGAATTGTTACCACTGCAGCCAGATATGTCTCTTTAGGTGAAAAATATCCCTTTTTGAAGCTACCATTTTTGCGGGGTGTCATCAACTTATGGGAGATGTTAAGGCTTGGTATGAAGTCTCTTGGCTATTCAGCTAAAGTTGCAGGTGAAGAAGATGAAGAGCTTTCTGATACGGCCGTTACAGTGACAATCATTTTTTCAGTATTTTTGGCAATAGGGCTTTTTGTTGTTTTACCCTATTTTGTTACACACCTTTTTGGCATTTCTGAAGAGAAAAATACAATAATGTTTAACCTTGTTGATGGCATAATTAAACTTCTGTTATTTGTAGGCTATGTTTATGCAATAAGCTTTATGAAAGATATTAGAAGGGTCTTCCAATATCATGGCGCTGAGCATATGGCAGTAAACACTTATGAAGCAGGAAAAGAGCTTACACTAAATAATTCTCTTAAGCATGGGACGTATCATCCAAGATGCGGCACAAGTTTTGTGGTTTTCGTTTTAATAGTGATGGTGCTTGTATTTTCATTCATTCCAATGCTTATAAAGGGCATTTTTCCCGGGATTGATTCTCTGAGTATATTTGCAAGAAAACTTTTGTTTTTCGGGGTAAGGCTTCTCTTTATTATCCCAGTTGCAGGAATCAGTTATGAGTTGCTCAGGCTGAGCGGGAAAATGAAAGATAATCTCTTCTCAAAAATAATTGGATTCCCTGGCAGGCTTGTGCAGGGCATTACAACAAGAGAACCTGAAAAAGACCAGGTGAAAGTGGCCATTTCTGCATTAAAAAAAGTCCTGAAAAAAGAATCAGAGAAGGCTGATTAATACATATGCAAGAAGAAAGGCAAAAAATATTATTATTATTGCTGTCTGAATATTCTGCCATCTGGTAAACTCTACATTTTTTACCTGAAGCTCACCTGTTTCTCTTATTATGTCACTACTTGTAACCATCCCTAAAAGCCTGTTATGTTCTACAACAGGTAGATGCCTTATATCTTCCTCCTGCATTAGTTCACTAATGTATTCAATATCTGAGCTTTTGCGTATACTAATTAATTCTTTCATGCACTTTTCAATTTTTGGGTTTGGGATTTTTTTTATGGAGGAAACAAGTTTTTTCAAAACATCTCTCTCAGTTATAATCCCTGCTGGCCTTCCTTTTTCAGTAACAACCACATAATCTGTTTTTGTATTAAGCATTATATCAAGGGCTCCCTTAAAGCCCTTCTTTTTCTCCATTGTTACTGCATTTTTCCTCATAATATTTTCAGCTTTAACCATTGGTTTTTCACTCAGGAGATTTTTATATATAAAGATTTGTTTTCTTTATTAAATGGTAGCCGTCTTAAACCGCGAAAATTCCGGATTTTATTAATTCAGTTTTATATTATACTGGCCTTTTTCCCTTTTTATGAAAAGGCTATTGTTACTTTTATTGCTTTGCGGCTGCACACCTGTTGAAAATGCTCCTAATCCTGAAGTATTTTTTTGCCCGCAAGATAACTGTACGGCAGTTTTTGCAAGGATAATAGAAAGCTCGGATGCAGTAGTTTATTGCGCCTTTTATGAGCTTGCCCATCCTGCAGTTATAAAAGCTCTTAATAGTTCTGATTCTAAAGTTATAATTGACAGGGATAACTATTTTAGCCTTAATGGAAAAACAAGGCCTGCTGAACCTCTTATGCACAACAAGTTTTGCGTTACAAAAGACACTGTGGTTACCGGGAGCTTCAACCCCACCTACAGGGGGGACAAACTAAATAACAATAATGTAATTATTATCCATTCCCGTTATATTTCCGATAATTATAAAGCAGAGTTTATGGAGTTATGGAAAAATAGCAGGCCTAAAAAGGTAAAATACCCTCAAATTATTCTTAATAACAAAACAGTTGAAAACTACTTTTGCCCCGAGGATTGTGAAAACAGGATACTGCCATTAATTGAGAAAGCTGAAAATAGCATTTATTTTATGACCTTTAGTTTTACAAGGGATGATTTAGGGGATGCCTTAATTGATGCGCATAAAAGAGATGTAAAAGTAAAGGGGGTGTGTGAAAAAACCCAGAACAATAAATGGCATGAGTTTGATAAATTAAAAAATGCAGGGCTCGATGTTAAGTGGGATAATAATCCAGCAAATATGCACCATAAGGTTTTCATAATAGACAACAAAACAGTTGTCACAGGCTCAATGAACCCTTCCAAAAATGGCCTTGAAAGAAATGATGAAAATGTTCTTATACTGCATGATGAGAAGATTGCAAAAGAGTTTCTGGAGGAGTTTGAGAGGAGTGAAATTTGAGTATGAATTAATTATCAGAAGAACTCCTTTGGCTGAGTAATTATTAATGGCTTACTTAATCACTATTCTTTTCTCAGAAATTGAATTTAATTTTTCTGCAATATCTTCGTAGTCTAATTCCTTTGCCTTTGTAATCTTTGAATTTATATTTTCCTCTTCTTCCTTTACCTTTTCAAGCTTTTTTTTAAGGTGCTCAATTTTATATGAGAGGTCATTGTGCTCTAACATCACGTGGTTTTGCCTGAGCATGTTTTCCATTTTTTTCTTCTTCTCCCTTAGATGATCATATTCACTCTTAAACTCATCTACAAAATCCTTTGTAAGCTCTGCGATTGCCTGCAGTGCCTTTTCCTTTTTCTTTTCTTTTAATTCTATTTGCCCACCAATATTTTTTTCTAAACTCTGCATAAACGCAGGGATTTTATTACCATATGAAATAACAGCATTAACCGGGTCATTGAGAAGCTTTTCGTTAAGCTCTTCTTCCAGTGTGATCCTCTGGTTTTTTTTAAGCGGCTGCTCAAGTTTTCCTATTTTTTGCCTTAGTTTTTCTTCCTGCTTTTTTATATCCTCCTGCACCTTTTTCTTTTCTTTTTCCTTTTCCTTATAGTCCTTAAATTCATCACTTTTTTCAAGCTCAGACATCATCTGCTCAGTTTTTTCAATTTGTTTATTTAACTCCTCTTCTTCTTTTTTCTTCTCTTTAAGTTTTTTCTCAAATTCCTGATTGGCTTTTGCTTTCTTCTCTTCTTTTTCAAAGTTCTCTTTTATTCCCTCTAAGACCGAAAGCCCGCTCTTTTTATAATATTCAAGAAGCTCTTTAGCCTTTTCTTCAATTTGTTTTATATTATTAGTTACATCTTTTGTTTCATTGGCAAAAAAATGCTGAAGAATTTGATAAGGCCTGTGGTTTACTTTATTAAGCTCTGTCATTTCCTCGTTTAACCTGGCGTAATCATTTTCTACATCCTCAAAGTCAGGTATTTTTTTCAGGAAATTCTTAGTGTTTTTAATAAAAGTTGCGCGGTTTCCCTCCATGTATTGCTGCTCTTTGACACTTATATTTTTATTTTGAAGCTCCTTATCTGCAAGTTCATCAAGAAGTTTTTCAGTTTCTTTAATACTCTCTTCAATAGCTTTTCTGGTCTCCGCCTTTTGTTTTTCGATATGACTTTGTCTAGCTTCAATTTCGTTTTCAAGCCATTGTTTTAGGTTTTCCCTCTCTATTTTTTCAGGCTCTTTGCTCAATATCTTTTTAAAAAAATTTATCATGTTCAGGTGGCTTTTGTCGTTATATAAAAACCTTACGATGCTCTTTACAGGTACGTAAGCTCCAGTTTCTTATTGTTTTACCACTCTGAAGGTTAAAATAAACTTTATAAAGAAACTACATCCTGTTTTTTATAGATAAACATGGAAGAAAGAATGTTTTATAATTTATTGCTGATTATATTTGCCTTTATTTTGTTATGTAATTTGTTAGTATATTACGTTTACAGATGGCGACTTGTTACTAAAGTAAATCTATTGATAACCTATGTAATCTTTATTTCAGTAAGCTTTGCGATTCATTTTGGGATGAAAGAATTTAGCTATCTGCGTGCGGTCATTTATTGTGTTCTTGTATCCGTACTTTTGCTTGTACCTATAGTTTATTATTCAAAGAGAGTTCTTTTCTGGCCCTTTAGTCATTTGGAGGACTGTATCGGAAAGCTGTCAAGCGGCGATTTGTCAGTTAAAGCCGAAGACAGAGGAGAAGATGAGTTCTCAGAGATTGGGTTTAAGCTTAATAAGATGGTTGAAAACTTCAATTACATGATTAAGAACATAAAAAAAGTGGCAGGGGATAACTCAACCCTTGCAGGTGACTTGTCAGCTTCCTCACAGGAAGTAAGCTCAGCAACACAGCAGGTTACAAGCAGTATCCAGCAGGTCGCAAACAGTTCAAAAGAGCAGCTTCAGTTTGTAGAGGAAACTAACAAGCAAATAAGCAACCTTAATCAGTCAATAGACGAAATTGCTGAAAAACTAAAGATTGTTACTGAATCCTCCAAAAATGCAACAGATAACGCGAAGAAAGGTAAAGACTCGGCAACTAATGTAAAAGAAAATATGGACCAGGTAACTGAGTCTACGAATGCGGTTTCTCAGGTTATCGGCGATTTAAAAGAAAAGAGTAATGAAATCAGCAAAGTAGTTGAAGTGATAAACGGCGTAAGTGAGGAGACAAACCTTTTGGCGCTTAACGCAACAATTGAGGCAGCAAGGGCAGGCGAAGCAGGAAAAAGCTTTAGTGTTGTTGCCGAGGAAATCAGAAAGCTTGCTGAAAACGCACAACAGGCAACAAGCAAAATCAGCAGTATTGTTGACAGCATCCAGCAGGCTACAGACAAAGCCTCAAAATCCATCGAGGAGGGAACAAGCGTTGTTGAGAAAGCAAACTCGGCAGTCGATAATTCCAAGCAGTCCCTTGAGTCAATTGCAAGTGCAATTAGCCAGGTGGACAAACAGATCCAAACCATTGAGAATGTCAGTCAGAACCAGCTGGCAATGACTGATAATGTCAATACTTCAATTGCACGGGTTAAGGAGCTTAGCCAGGAAGCAAGCTCTTCAGTGGATGAAATATCATCATCTGTTCAGCAGACTTCTACTTCCATGCAGCAGGTAGCATCCACCGCACAGAAAATTTCAAACTCTTCAGAAACTCTTGAGCAGATGGTTGGAAAGTTTAATACCAATTAATAAACAACAGCAACTAAAACTCTTTTTATCTGCTTAAATCTTATTTTCCCAGGGTCTTCTTTTGCGCTGTTGTCTCCTTTCAGCTTGTAATAAACCCCTTTCTCATCAGAGCCAACTTTGACTACCCTGTGGATTATGGTTCCTTCGGAATATTCAGATTCGTATGCGACAATGTCTCCTACATTTATATCAGATGGTTTTTCAGGAATTATATGAATTCCGTTAGCTCCCTTATCAAGTACAGGGTCCATAGAATTCGTGTCTGTAAATGAAGACCATTCCGGATTGTTTAATTTGATAACAACCCTGTCATCATGTACATTAATCTGGTCTTCAGGTATCCTGTCCATAGGTGAGGCTACTTCTGGGAGTTTTTCCTCAGTGTTTGGAAGGTCTCCGTCAGGATTGTCCAGGTTAATCCCAAACACTGCCTCACTATATACTGAGCTGCTAAGCCAGCCTGCGCTAAACAGCAGTATAAATATAAACCATAATTTATTCATCCACAACCACCTAACAGTGATGAAAACAGTAACTATTATATAAATATTTCGTTATTGTTATCACTTGTGGGTAAATAAAAAATTGATCATAATTTCATATGTACAACTAGTAAACCTTTTTTTATTCAGAATTCGTTTTAGTTAATTCTTATAGTTTCCAGGTTTCTTGGAACAACAGTTTCAATCCTGTTACTCTTATGGATGCTGCTTGCAAGGTCTATGCATCGTGACTGCTCCCCGTGCTGGATAATCACTTTGCGTGGTTTTGGATTCAGCCTGTACATAAACCCCATCAACTCCTTTCTCGTCGAGTGGCCTGTAAATCCTTCAATGGTTTGAACTTCAAGTTTAAGATTGTAAACATCCTGCTTATTCCCGTTTGCAAAGGCTATTTCTCTTTCTCCTCTCTGGATTCTTCTTCCTAAGCTGCCCTCACCCTGGTAGGATGTAAATATAAGGCTGTTATTTTTATTCTCACCAAATGCCTTAAGATACTCTACACTTGGCCCGCCTACTAGCATACCTGATGTTGCAAGAAAGATTCCAGGTGAGCTGTCTTCTATTACTTGTGTCCTTTCCTTGTTTGAACCAATCCTTTTAAACATCTCTGATAAAAAAGGATTCTCGTTTTTATGAAATATCAACTTTCTTATCTGGTTATTCAGGTACTCAGGGTATGCAGAGTGTATGGCCGTAACATCCCATACCATACCGTCAATGTAGACCGGTACATCTTGTAAAACTCCTTCCTTATACATATTTTCAAGCAACACAAGCATTTCCTGGGCCCTTCCAACTCCAAGCACAGGTATCAACACTTTACCATTACGTTTTACTGTGTTTAGTATGGTCTCCCTGAACTTTTGCTCAGATTCTCTTCTGGATTCAGGAGTGTTATTTTTCCCACCGTAAGTTCCTTCTATCATCATGGTTTCAAGTCTCTGGAATTTTGTTATTGCCTTGTCAAGGAGCTCAGTCTTACCGTATTTCATATCCCCTGTGTATAAAAAGTTATGAAGCCCGTTTCCTATGTTTATATGAGCCATTGAGCTTCCAAGGATATGACCTGCATTATGAAGGGTTATTCTGATATCAGGTGTAAGGTCGGAGACTTCATCATAATCCAAAACTATTGTGTGCTTAACCATTTCCTTTACGTCATCAATTGAGTATAGGGGCTCCTTGCCTGAAGAGTTCATTATCTTTATATTATCCAGGCAGAGAAGGGCCATAATATCTCTTGTTGGCTCTGTGCAATAAACAGGTCCTCTGTAGCCATACTTGAACAAGTACGGCACAAAACCGCAATGGTCGAGGTGGCTGTGTGTAATTATTACTGCATCAAGCTCATCAATCTTGAATTCAGGGGCCTCCAGGTGCGGGTAAGAGCCTTCCATGGCTACATCAATCCCGCAGTCAAGAAGCACTCTTGATTCTGGTGTTTGCAGTAAAAAGCAGCTTCTTCCGACCTGCCTTCCGCCACCCAATGCTGAGAGCCTGATCCACTCATGCTTTTTGCCTCTAATCCAGCCGTCATATATTCTGTGACCAACCTTGTCAAGGAATTTTCTCCTGTAGTCACTGTTTTGATAAATTACTCCCCTTATATTCTCAATAAGCTGAGAGCGGATGGGAGGAGTTCTTCTGATTACAGGCACCCAGTAGGTTTTCTCCTTAATCTCCTTTAATAGTGCGCCCTGCTTTCCTATTGCAACTCCCGGCTTTTCAGCCTCAATTATAACTATTGAGCGCTGGCTGTCAAAAAGCACCTGCACAAGGCCTGCTTCTTCAGGCACAATCTTTTTTATCTCTTCTTCGGCCCTTTCCATCTCCATTGTTATTGAAGGGTCCGGACGAAGCTCTATCCGTTTTTTAATTTCATTTACTGCGGACTTTATTACTCCGTGATTATTAAAGCAAAATTCCTTATCTTTTGTATAAAGAACGATGTTTGCTGCCTCAAAGCATGCGTCACTAATTTTTTCATTAGGGACATATTTCATAATTTCTTTTATAATAGTGCTCGTCATTTTCTTTCACTGGTTTAGAATTTTTAAAATAATTAAAAAAAATAATCTCATTTTTCAAGCTTAATTTCAAGGTCTTTGTCAGCTACTCTTTCAATTCCTTCAGGAGTTATTTTTACAACCACAAAGCCGTCTCCTGACGCACTGTCTCTTTTGAGTGCTGCACTTAGAGCTTTTAATGCAAGGTCAACACACTCATCACCGCTCATATCCTCCTTATATAGGGTTTCAAGCACACCGTATACCATTGTGCTTCCGCTTCCTGAGGCCACAAACTTTTCATATTCATTCAGTGAGCCGTCAGGATAAACCTCATACAGATGGTTGCCTGTGCTGTCGCTTCCACCGAGCAAAAGATGTGTAATCCCTGGAATCATTGACATCTTTCTGATATTATTGTATACAAGTTGAGAGAGAAGGTTTGCAGCCTCTTTTACGCTTGTTTTTTTGTTTGTCCTTACTTCTTTGAGCTTAAGCTCTGCTTTAATAAGCTTTGTAAGAAGCTGGTTGTCTGATACTCCGCCAGCAGTTGTGATGGCCATATTGTCCGTAATCTCAAATATCTTTTGCAACTGCCCGGCTATCAAATGTCCTGTTGTAACTCTCTTGTCAGCAGCCAGAATTACTCCGTCTTCACATCTAATGCCCACTGTAGTGGTTCCTTTCATTATATTTTCCTTGTCTACCATAAAATGCACCTAGAATAGTTGATTTTCTTTCATCAGAAATCTTTAAAGTATGTAACTTTAATCTATTTAAATATTTTTCGTTTCTTGACGTCTTTTGGACAATATCCCACAAGGGGTCAGAGAACAATATTAGCATACAAAATAAATCTACCCTATAAGGTAATGATAATTAAGCGGAAATTTATGTAAAATCTGTTCTATCAATTTTTCATTATTGTAGGCATCACATAAAACTATCTTAATATTTAAATAAATGTAATTATTTATGTATTTTATGCGCTCTGAAAAAGACCTTATAGAAGAAATGGTTGCTGTGGTAAGGGCATATGGGGTGCAGGATGATAAAATACTTGATGCACTAAAGAAAGTGCCCAGACATATGTTTGTTCCGGGAGGGTTTTACCTTGAAGAGATTTATGCTGATGCACCTCTTCCCATAGGAAACGGGCAGACAATCTCGCAGCCCTACACTGTAGCTTATATGCTCGAGCTTCTTGAGCTTAAAGAAGGGCAAAATGTCCTTGAAATAGGTGCAGGCTCCGGGTGGAACGCGGCACTAATTAAGCATATTGTTGGTGAGAGCGGAAAAGTTACTGCAATTGAGCTCGAGGCGGAGCTTGTTAAAAAGGCCAGAAAGAATCTTGGCTCTCTTAATTCAAATGTAGAAGTACTAAGAGGAGATGGAAGTATTGGTCATAAAAAAAATGCCCCCTACGACAGGATCATTGTAACATGCGCTGCCCCGAATATCAGGGAGGAGTGGCATAACCAACTAAAAGATGGCGGAATAATTGTGTTGCCTCTGGGAAGCACTTTGCAGGAAATGACTAAAGCTGAGAAATTGGGAAATGAACTTAAAACCTCCACCCATGGCTTTTTCAGATTTGTCCCATTACGTTAAAAATAAAGAGATATGCGGGAAAAAGAGGGGAAAAAAGGAGGGGTGCAAAGATTCTTTAATGCCCCGCATACCTCTTTATAAATTTGCATAGTTTGGATATGGCTCAATTACCTTGGCCTCTTCTTTGCTTTCCTCTTTTGTAAGCATAGTAACTACTGAATAATAACTACTATTTAAATATTTTGGTATTATAGTCTTTTAATAGTAGTAAAACAAGGTGAATAAGATATAGTGCCTACATTTCCTCAAGGGTTTCAATTCTTAAAAGACCCAGACCTTCGCTTATAGCCTCTCTTATCCTGCCCAACAAAAAAACCCGGGCCTTCATTTTATTCTCTTCTGCATTTAATACCGGCACTTTATGATAGTATTCATTAAACTGCTGGCACAATTTCAAAAGGTACCTGCAAAGAATTGAAGGGCGGTAATGCTTTTTTGTTTCATAAACTGTTTCTTCAAAGTAGGCAAGTTTTTTTACAAGGTCGTTTTCCTCTTCGCCAAAGCAGCTAAAATCCGCGTTTTCTGGCATTTGCGCCTTTCTCAAAATGCTTGAGATTCTTGCATAAGTGTATTGGACATAAGGCCCAGTTTCACCCTCAAATGAAATTGATTTTTCAGGGTCATAAGTAACATCTTTTGCAGGGTCAGTTTTAAGAAGGAAAAACCTTAATGCCCCTATCCCTATTTTTTCAGCTCTTTTCTTTAACTCTTGTTCATCAAGTGTGTGCCGCTTGCGGATTTCCTCAGCTGCCAGGTTCTTCATTTCCTCAATTAAACTATCAGCTTCAACAACTGTACCTTCTCTGGACTTCATTTTTCCCTCAGGCAGGTACACCATACCATAGCTTAAATGAAAGCACCTCCCTGCAAACTCAAATCCAAGTATTTCAAGTATCTTAAAAAGCTGTTTAAAATGCATATCCTGCTCGCTTCCCACAACGTACACTGATTTTTCAATATCAAAATCCTCAAACTTCCTTTTAGCAAGGTATATATCCTGTGTCATGTAAATAGATGTTCCATCAGCTCGTAACAAAACCTTTTTTCCAAGCTTTTCATTTTCCATATTTGCAATTATTGCGCCGTCTTCCTCTTCCAGCTTTCCTTGTTCATAGCCCTTTTGTATAATGTCTTTCCCATGCTTATAAAGCTCGCTTTCAAAATAGAATTTGTCAAACTCAATTCCAAGTCTTTGGTAAGTCTCTTTAAATCCTTTATTTGCCCAGTTGTTCATCTTGCTCCATATTTTTACAACTTCCTTGTCTCCTGCTTCCCATCTTCTCAGGAGCTCCTGGGCCTCTTGTTCAAGCTCAGGGTGCTTTTCCACTTCCTGGTTATACAGTACATAATAATCTCCTACAAAGTAATCCGGCTTTTTGTCAGGCTCTCCTCGGCCATGTTTTATGTACATAAGCATTGACTTACATATATGAATCCCTCTGTCGTTTACAAGACAGGCTTGATATACCTTGTTTCCGAGTGATTTTTCCACCGTAGAGACTGTGCTTCCAAGAACAATGTTTCTAAGGTGCCCTAAATGAAGAGGTTTGTTGGTGTTTGGTGAAGAATATTCAATCATCAGCTTCTCCGGGTATGTCTGCTTGTTATAAAATGGCTCAAGTAATGTTTTCTCTGCGACAAATTCAGAATTAAAAAAAAAGTTAAGGTATGGACCGTGGTTTTGAATACTTTCGATGGGGTGCTCAGGTTTTATCCTTTTTTGAAGCTCTTCTGCAATCTTTGCAGGAGGCATCTTCCATTCTTTTGCAAGATTAAAACATGGGTATGCCAGGTCCCCAAGTTTTTTATCCGGAGGTATTTCAATCTGCTCCATGCGCAGGTTTGCATGCCTGCTTAACACATTGTAGACAAATTCTTTGAAACTGTTCATTTTTTCTTTCCTTTATCCAGCTTTTTTTCAATCCTGTCAAGCTTTGCATCAAGATTATTAATCATCTTTTTTAATGCCCTGAATTCATAAAGTTTAATTACTGAAAACAAAATGTAAAGCCCGAAAATTCCCCCCAAAAGCCACGTAAGCATATCCAGTATACCATGCATGCTGGATACAAGAGGCTCAAGTACAGGGATTGTGGCATTAACTGAATTAATGGTATTGTTTACGTCAGCCATAAGAAGTGCTGAGTCTTAATTAATTTATTAAATTTTCTCTAATCTTAGTCTTTCGTGCATATCCATTATTTTATATCTTAATTCAGAGTCAGGGTTTCGGATTTCCATTAGGTTAATGTTATTTGCAGGGGACATATATACCACATAATTCCCTGCATTATTCCTAAGCATTACCAACTCGGGATTGTCATTTGCTTTTAGTATGCCCGCGGCCCCGCTGCAGTCCCCATTTGCTCTTGTAAAATTTCCACCAGAATAACAACAGGTTGCATTTGTCTGGATAACTGGGTAGTATTCCTTGTCTTCCTGCCGAAGAACTGACGGGAAATTTCCATTTTCCATTAAAACCTCTGCTTTTGCGGCCCCCTCACTGTTATATATTGCGCAGGATGTTTTTTTGTTAAGTGCAGGCATATTGTATTCCAGGCGGTTGAGAAGTCTCCCAAGCTCGGGGCTGGACTTTATTTTATCAGTAGTAACATCTGGGGTGCTTGCATAAATGAGTATGTCAGGCTCTCCTTCCAGGCTGTTCTTTAATAATGCCATCCCTTCCGGTGGTACAACATGGCTTCTTTCTTTTGGCATAGTGTAGGCTCTTCCAAGCAAATGCTCAGGTACACTTGTATATATATTACTTTCCCTTGGCTTATATGCCTGTGGGGTGTAAGTTGTTTTTTCGTCAGGGGTCAATATTGAGCGCGGGAATTTATCCTCCAGCCTCTCTCTTGTATGCATGGCTCCAATCTGTGGCGAATAAAACATCATGCAAACTTCAGCAATATTTTCTGGTTTCATTTTTGCATCATCTTTGTTAATTCAACATCTGATAGGAATTTTTCTCTTTTGACATCGTCAATAACAAAATACACATTCTTTTTTGTTATTTGGAAGCGGTCTTCCAGCTCCTCTATAAAGTTTTCCATTTGTTGCAGGCTCTTAAAAATTCCTTCAACCAAAAAATCAAAGCCGTTTGTTATCTTGTAAAGTGAATTAACATATTCGCTTTTTGAAAGCATTTCCCTTAACTTTTCCCTGTCTTTTTTAGAGACTTTCAAAAGTATCTTTGCCCGTGTAGTATAGCCTAGTTTGTTAAAATCCAGTATGGCTGTGTGCTTTACAATCAATGCTTTTTCCAGTTTTTTAAGCTTTTCAAAAAGTGTAGAAACCGGTATATTCAGCTCTTTAGAAATCTTGGTTAAAGTTTTTCTGGCCGATTTCCTTAAACTGCTTACAAAAAGCAATTCTTTATCCGAAATCATATTTATCCCCCCAAACCCATTTGTTATAGGTTACAAGACATTTCTGAATTATAAATATATTTTAAGAAAATAAACTGAAACTTTCAATAATTTCCTGAACCATTTAAAAATGTTATGTGTTTGAGAACTGTTTTCCTGAACCAGTAACAAAAAAGTTTATATTTAATTTTATATATCCTTTGTAATATGCATCGCTCAGAAATGAAAATTCTGAAGCTTTTCAGGGATTATCCCCAGAAGGAGTTTTCAACAAAAGAAATTGTGGAAAAGGTTTTTTTCGACGGGAAAAACCATTATGATTTTGGTGACAGGGAAGTCCGCTCAAAGCATACTATGCAGAAAAGCAGGCTGCATAGAAATGTTCTCTATCATCTAAACAAGCTTTGCGACGAGGAAATTCTTACAGTAGGAAGAGTAGGGCAAAAGGGTAGAAAATATTTTGTCCTTAATCTTGGCGATGGTGAGGAAATCGTTTTTAAGAGAAAAAGAAAGAGGCTGTTCATCTCAAAGCCACCCGCAAGGGCAATGCCTATTGAAGGCTACGAGCACAAGAACATTTTGTTTAAGTTTGACCCTGAAACTTGGATCTCAAGAGTGAATTCCCTTCTAATACAATCTGAGAAATTTAAGATTAATGAGTTATTTACAACGATACTTGATTGCTTTTCTAATGTTAATGATGTAATATGCCTAAATGATTTTGAAAAGCTCATTGACTTTTCTGAAGAAAGAGAGCTTAATGCCTTTATTAAGGACATTGCAAACGAGTGCGAGGATTATGGACGCCAGATTACAATAATTATTGATATAAAGAACATGAAAGATGAAAAAAAATTACTCCGGTTTCTTGAGGCATATAAAACTCTGGGTACTGACAGGATAGTTTTTATATTTGAAGTAAGAACAAAAGATATCCAGAACCACTGGAGTTTTTTTGAAAAGCTTGTTCAGCTGTATAACAACATGAAAAGAGCCATCCCTATAAAAAATAAGGATCTGCACCAGCCCCCGCATATCCTGGGCAGGGCCGGGCCTTATACTTTTGAGACCTCAGACTGGGAAAAATACTGTCAAAACTATATACATAACACAAGTGGAGTTGTTTGTGGGTTTTGCTCAATTGCAATTGACGTTAAGCGTTTTTTTTCGAAGGTAAGGAATATGGATGAGTTTCGCAAGCTTATTCATAACACCCTGAAATCTTTGTTTCTTGCAAACAGCGCGCAACGCACGCATTCAGAGGAGTATTTCAAAAATATTCTGAAGCTTAATACTTCTACCCCTAATGAATTTTTTCATTTGGGGAGGAACTATATCAGATTCTGGAATTACGGCTGGAAGCAGCCGGATTTAGACCAGCAGCTTGTTATAAACCTGATAAAAAGCACAAAAAAAGAAGTTCAGGATTTTTGCTTCACCCAGGAAGCAATATATAAGGCATGCGGTATGCCAACACAGTTCAAAGTAGCCTTTTCATGTGCTTTCAAAGAATTTTCAACCGAAGAGTTCAGCAAAAAGGACTTTAAGAGGACAAGTATCAGCAGTATTGAGGAGCTTTATAGCGGCAATATTAAAGAAATTATGGATAATAAGGAGAAAATCGGCCAGACATTTGACGGGGGTGACAGGGCAACATTTGCAAGAAGCCCCTTTGGAACACCTTCTGAGATTGTAAGGGAGCTTGACCTTATTGTTAATCTGTATAAAATTCCATTATTTTATTATGATTTAAGCGGCGGAAGGCGGGGGGACCTCAGCCTTAAACATTTTTTTGAAAATGAGTGAAATAAAAGCAAAAAGCACGGTGGATGCCTGGAAGATGGGCCTGAGGCATATTATTGACAACGGCACAGACCATAGTGACGGTAGAAGGAGCTTCAGGCAGTGTCTCAATCTTAATGTTGAAATCTTAAAGCCTCATGAAGATATACTTATCCCCATAAAAAAGCTTTCAGATTCAAATAAATGGGTTTATCCGGACGTGGAGGAAATCAGAAGTATAATATTGGCAAAGAAAAGAAACCCAAGCTACGGGTTCACTTATGGGCAGAGGATATTTCATTTTAATGATGAGACTGACCAGGTAAATTCTTATCTTGTTCCTCTTCTAAAAAAAGATAAATACACAAGAAAGGGTGTAATCTCTCTTTGGAATCCTTCTGTTGATGCATGCCAGGAATCTCAGGACAAGCCGGGTTTGGTCTTTTGTATGTTTAAAGTTGTTGATAATGCCCTCAGGGTAACAGCGGTAATTAGGGATAATGATTATTTTGTGGGCCTTCCGGCAAACCTCTACCAAGTGAGTGTTTTACAGGACTATGTCGCAGAAAGCATAAATGTGGACAGGGGACCTATCCTTATTTATTCCCTGACTGCCCATGTTTACAAAGAAAACTTTGAGGACCTTAACCAGATTGTTGGCATAAGAGCTGTCTAATCCTCTTCCTTGTCATAGCCTTCCATAAAGCCTTCTTCTTCAGGGCTGATCTCGTCATCTTCTGTCAAATGGTCCCTGTAGTCCTTTTTATATACATCCCTGTCTTCTATATCTTCCCTGTGCATGTCCTCCTCATCCAGATTATCTTCATATTCTTTGTCTGCCATAAAAAGTGCTAAAGCGAAAATGCTATTTAAATTTTGTGTATCATACTTCTGTTTTAGGTGGACAAACACAGCCCAAGCTCTTTATAAAAATATTTGATGCTAATGAAGTTAAAACCATCGCCAGAAGGATTTAAATGCGCCAAAACCCTTTTATACTCCTATCTTTTCTTGCACATTAATGATTACAATTATTGACTGCTACACTGACGAGCCCGCAGGCCTTGGGGTTCCACCCTACCTTGGAACATACCCCAGGTATATCTACGGCCATTTTGGAGAATGCCATTACTTAACAATAGACGATATAAGGCTTTATAATAAATACAACAATCAAATTCCCGTAACAAAACCGCATGAAAAAACAAGGACTGGAATATACAACCTTACAAATAACTCCCCCCATGTACAGGATATACTAAAAAAAACAACTCATTTAATAGTAATTCTTGGCGTTCATGTACCTGGTAAATATCTAAGCGCAAATCCCGGGACAATAAAAGAAATAACACCGTTAATAAGGCATCTTAATTGCAAAAAAACACTGACCGGCCCAGCTGCAACTGATTACGGCACACAGCTTCATGGCGGGGGATTTAAAGAAAGAACAGACATCTCATATTTTGATGAAATTAGGCCTTCAATAATCACTGATTACAACGAGATTGCAAAGGCAGCTATAAAAGGGGCAGGACTTGTAAAACAAATCCCTGACTTAAGGATTGCTGAAATTGAAACAGGAAGGGGCTGCTCACGACTCCCTGGATGTAGTTATTGTACTGAACCCTTAAAAAACAATCTTGAATTCAGGAAAACTGAAGATATAATTAAAGAAGTCAATGCCCTTTATGAAAACGGCATAAGAAATTTCAGAATAGGAAAGCAAAGCTGCTTTTTTACATACGGCTCAGCAAAAGAAATTGAAAATTTGTTAAAACCTATATCTGAACTTAATCCTGATGTTTTGCATATTGATAATGCTAACCCGCAGATGATTACAGCTGAAAAAACAAAAGCAGTTGTAAAGTACTGCACACCCGGAAACATTGCTGCAATGGGCATTGAAAGTTTTGACCCCGTTGTACAGGAAAAAAACAATCTTAACTGTAATAATGATTTAGTATATGAAAAAGTTAAACTGATTAATGAAATAGGCGGGCAGCGCTCTAATAATGGTATACATTACTTTCTACCCGGAATCAACTTACTTTTCGGGCTAAATGGTGAAAGTAAAGCGACACATCAATATAATTATGAAAACCTAAAGCGATTCCTCGACGAGGATTTACTTGTAAGGAGAATAAACATAAGAAAAGTAACACCGCTTGAAGGCACAAAGCTTTATCAAGAGGCAGCCAATAAATTTCTTAAAAAAAACAAAAAGTATTACTGGAAATGGAGAAATTCAATAAGACAGGATATTGACTACCCCTTGCTGCAAAAGCTTGCTCCAAAAGGAACAATTATAAAAAATGTTAGGGCCGAGGTTTATGACGGCAAAACAACCTTTTGCAGGCAGGTTGGAACTTACCCCTTAATTATTGGAGTAAAGGGAAGACTTGAATTAAAAAAATTCTACAAAATCAGAGTTACCGGGCATATGCTAAGAAGCATTATAGGCGAGGTTTCAGAATAAACCCAGCTGCGTTTGTTTATAAGGAACTGGCATTGCAAATAAGTACTTATCTTTTCTTACAGGCATTAATTCATAAACCTTGCTTTGTCTGAAATTCTTGTCAATAAGAACCTGTCTTTTCTTTTCTCTTTGTTCAATCATCATGCTTATTTCTTTTATCCTTTCATGATAATCTTTTGTTATATGCCTAAAAACTTCACCATAATTTTGTTTTAAGAATTCGCATGTATGCCTTAATATAAAGTCATTTTTGTAGTATCCAAAAGGTTTAATATCTTTTTTCATCTTCTTGCCTAAGTCATGTGCAACAACATCAAAACTAAAACGCTTCATGTTATATGAAGATATGTTATTATTTTTTGCATGATAATTAATAATTGGGTTGCCGTGAATTTCAAGCCACATTAATTCAGCCGTTGAAAGAGGTCTTGAGACCCTGTAAATGCTTGGATCATTACATGTTTTTGTCCGCCGGGTGATTCCGTGTTTACCTTCATAAGAGACATCTTTTGAATAAAAGCTTTTACCAAATAACAATAGTGTGGGTATGCCTTCTAAAGAATTCCTCTCAATTTTTTTCTCTAGGCTTGGCGCTTGTTTTCTTTTGACAACCGGGATAATAACTGCTTCACTGCTTTTATTATAAAACCTTACTTCATTTTCTTTAAATTCACGCTTTTCTGCATGAATTTTGTTTTTAAGAAATAAGTACAGCTTTTCTAAAACATCATCATCTTCCATTTTCAAGCCTGTTGTAGTAAAAGTTAGCAAAAAAGTTTCTCTCTTTTGAAGCAATTTGTTCAATTAAACCATCAGCATTAGCTAAAAAATACATATGAATCCTGTCTCCACCAAAAGAATCAGCATGATAATACATATCCACATGCAACCTGTATGGTTGAGTGGGGCAGAAGTTACAATCTGCCGAGTTATCATAGCTATTTTTTACATTAGCCATTAACTTCCTGGCAGTTGTTCCAGAATCCCCTCTGCTTAAGAATTCAACACCTCTTGATAGATATGCATCTTTTAACATAAGCTCAACTGCATCAAAAGCATTTTCTTGATTAACTTTAGCAATTATAAGTTGCGGCTGATTTGCCCTGGTCTCAAGAGTTATACTTCCCATTTTTTGGCCTGAAAACAAGCGCAATATTTAAAATTCACTTATTAGACTGGTAGATGCGGATATTATTCAAATTATTACAATACTCAAGAAAACCATTTCTTTCTTGGTTTTCTGCTTCAGGAAATTTACCCTGTTTATTGTATGCATCAAAAAAAAGCTTTAATTTTTGTTCAAGATAAGCTGGCCGGGAGACATAGATTGGAAAATCATCATCCGGGCGGGTATCCTGTCTTTTCGTTTTGGTTTCTTCTCCGAGATGTCCCAGGCCTATATATACATGATACAATCCTTCATTGCTTTCTACATTAGGAATTTTCCATTTAGTGTATTTTTGGGTTGAATACGAATTCGGCAAAGGAATGCCCCTTGAAGTATAAAAACCATCCAAAAGCCCCTCTATCTCGTCGATAGATTCAAATTTAGTTGCATCTGAGACAACCGCCATCACTGAATTGTGCCAGCGCCTGTTCCATATAAGCCTGATATCTTTATCCATATAAAGCAAAAAACCTGAATTGATATTTAAACTTTTCGTTCATTTATCACTTTGTAGTGACATTTTTCTGTTTATGTTTTGCATAATTATTAATAATCTTTTTTATTTTGTCAGTATATGCAAAATACGACCCAATATATTACTGTGGAACAAAAATATAGGCTGCTTAAAGTATTTGAGGCGGCAAGAGACTTAAGAAATAACTTTGCATGCACTGTTCTTGCTTCAGAATATGAAAGTGGTGAATCTATTGGAGAAATTCTTGATTCATGGGATATTTCAACAATTCCTGAGGAATGGCCGGATTACTCCGCTGAAAAACTGGATTTATTCAGAAAATATGCCTATAGGATTACTGCTCTGGCTCTTAGGGGGTGGAAAAGCGATGATGAGGATATTGGAGAGCTTGAAGGAATAATTAATGAAACACAACAAGTTTATCGATTAAAAAAAGGCAGCATTTTTTCATTTATAGATGATGAGGGCGCTAAAGAAATTTACTATATGACAAAAAATCCTCGTTACCAAAATGAAGACGGGACAGTCAAATCAAAAGAAATCGCAAAAGATTATGCCCAAAAAACAGGCAATCCTCTTAAATACAATTATGTAAATGTGATAATGAGACGGTATAAAGATTAATTTTTTTTAATAGCCTCAAATATCGCCAAGGGTGGGATGTTAAGAAGCTCAAAATCCTTTTTTACATAATCAAAGTTTTTCTCAAGGTATTTTTCTGCGTGCCTGGAAAACTGGTAAACCAAAAATCTTCCTTGCGGGTTAAGGCAGTTGTAAGTTTGTCTCATAAGAAGAGATTTTTCTTTGTTGGGAAAAAAAGATAATGGAATGCCTGAAATTATGTAGTCTGCTTTCTCAACTCCGTGTTTTTTCAGAATCTCCTGCACATTCTGGGCAACATCATTTTCTACAATAAACCTAGGGTCTTTGTTTTTTTTCAGGTGCCTGCAGAAATTTTTGTTTTGTTCAAGAACAATTAATTTAGAGTTCTTGTTCATGCGCCTGAGCAAGGGGTATGTAATAACTCCTGTTCCGGGGCCGTATTCAACAATTACATTATTTTTGTTAAAGTCAATCTTTTTGCAAAGCTTGTTCACGCTGAATCTTGAAGAAGGCGCAACTGATGCAATATCTTTGTCTGTAATAAAGTTTTTTAAAAACATTAATGGTTTCATAAGATATATTCTAACTATGTCTTATTAATTTTTTCATATTCTAAATCATAATTATTATAGTG
>JBMCCQ010000007.1:0-28015 GCA_048618745.1 Candidatus Nanoarchaeia archaeon | reverse complement strand
GTAGTAACAAGGTTGGTTAAAGCAATATCTGAAATGTTTTCAAAAACCCCGGGAAAGGAGGTTTATTACCTAATTCTTCTTTTCCTACAGAACTCATAAGTTTGTCATCTCATACATAATTGCATCATACTCAGATTGAGGAGCCTTCATACTTTACCATATCTTTTATCTCACCATCGTTTATATTATGATACATTCTATGCCCGCCCATCCTGCAGGATTTGGAATTCATGAGTAGTGGTGAAAATAGAAGATTTATAAAGTATCGTTTTAATAACAAAAGAATTATAATGGTTTGAATATTGACTGAGGATTTGTTGACTTAAGTCTTGAATAAAATTCAACACAATATCTATCAGTCATAGCTGAAACAAAATCAGAAATCACTCGATATTTGTAGTAATCTAAATCATACATATCATAAATCTTCTTTTTATCTTCTGGTAACATTGAGGGGTTTTCTACCAACTTTTGAAAAATATAGTTGATGATTTCCTTCCCTCTTTTAGCTACTATCGAAAAATCTGGAGATTTAATTAATGATAAATATGCTATAGATTTTAATACAAGTATTTTCTCTTCAATTTTTTTGGTAAATTTAACTTTTGAAAATGAATTGTGCGGTCTCTCCACTTGAATACCACCCATGAATTTTTTAACCAATCTAGAGGTAAAATCCATCCTATATTTAGAATCTTTAGCAATTTTGTCTGATGCATTTTTAAGAATTTTCATATTATCCAAAAAATTCTCATCAGATAATTTTTTAATTAAATCTTCATCCAAAAATGTTTCTTTCAAAATAGTGCTAATTTTTTGTATTGTAAATGTATGTCCATTTTCATGTAAAAAATTTTTAATTTCATGAAGCTTTTTTTGAGAGAAACATACACAATCTAGAGGCGTAAGAAAACCTCCTTTAAAAGAATCCTCCAAATCATACGTTGAGTAGGCAATATCATCTGCTAAATCCATTATATAACACTCAATAACCTTAAACTTTTTATTGGAATTTCTTCCAACATATTCTTTTATCTGTTTTACCAAATCTCTTTCAGAAAAATAATAACCTTTACTTAAGGTTGGTTCATCTTTTGGAAAAGAGAACCCGCCCTTTTTTTGTTTAAGAGGTATTTCCCGATTGTATTTCAGCAATCCAGCCAAAGATCTATAAGTCAAATTTAGTCCAAGAATATCTCTTTCAGGATTTTCTATTTTATTTCGAGTAACTTTCTTTTCTAATTTTGAGACAATCCTTAAAAGTTGTGCATTGGACTCAAAGCCCCCATAATTATGCATCAACCTATTTAACTCTTTTTCACCATCATGTCCAAAAGGAGGGTGTCCCAAATCATGAGCAAGAGATACCATTTCAATCAAATCAGTACTGATAGGATTTTTCCTGAAATACTGATAATCCTTATTAAGAGCCCTAGCAATACCCCTAGCAATTTGTGCAACTTCCAAAGAATGAGTCATGCGATTTCTAAATGTATCGTTCTCGTTACTTGGAAATAGCTGAGTCTTTCCTTGTAATCTTCTAAAGGCAGGGTTATGTATAATTCTCGCATAATCCCTCCCAAATTCATTTCTTTCATCCTGTGAAGATAAATTTTCTACCTTTTGTCGAGAAAAATCACTCTTAGTATATAGTTTGTTAGTGGCTGCTTTATTTAACATTTTTTTGTTCAAGAAATTTATTTTTTATTTTTCTCCCGTAGCCTTCCTCTTCTATTACCTCTTTTATCGCTTCCCTAAAAGTGGGAATATTTAAGTAATTTTTTCTTACCATGCTCACCCCTCATTTTCTTTTTTATTTAATATATTACAGTATATACTATTTAAATTTTATTATCATTTAAAAATTTAACCAGAAAATGTCCAGTGATACGTTAGTTAGAACTTCCTCTTAAAAATAAGATAAATAAGCTATACATTATCAATATCATCCCCCGCAATCCTTAAATATCCCTCCTTTTTCTAGCCCTCTATGAACCCAGAACTACTCGCCCCTGCAGGCAACCACGAGATGCTTTCCACTGCAATCAATGCAGGAGCGGATGCAATCTATTTTGGAATTAAGGGCCTTAACATGAGGGCTAATGCAAGAAACTTCACAATAGATGACATACCTCAAATTGCTCAAAAATGCCATGAAAACAACATAAAGGCATATCTGGCAATAAACACAATAATCTTTGACGGGGAATTAGAAGATACTGAAAAAATAATACAAAAAGCAAGTGAAGCAAATATTGATGCAATAATCTGCTGGGATTTGGCTGTAATCAACTTGGCCAAAAAATACAACCTCGCAATTCATCTCTCCACACAAGCAAGCGCTGCAAATTCATTAGCATTAGCTGAATACAAAAAGTTAGGCGTAAAAAGAGTGATTTTAGCAAGAGAATGCACACTTTACAAAATCAAAAATCTAAACACCAACTTAGAGATTGAAACCTTCATCCATGGTGCAATGTGTGTGGCCATTTCAGGAAGGTGCTTTATGTCACAATACCTCTACGGCAAATCAGCAAACAGGGGAGAATGCATCCAGCCGTGCAGGAGAAAATATGAAATTACCGACCCTGAAACAAAAAAACAGCTAGAGCTTGACAACCACTACGTGATGAGCCCAAAAGACCTCTGCACAATAGACATAATAGACAAATTAATTGACGCGGGAATCCACTCATTTAAAATTGAAGGCAGGAACCGCTCGCCTGAATACGTAAAAACTACAATAGAAGCTTACAAAGAAGCTATACAAGCACACAAAAACAACCAACTAACAAAAGAACTAAAAGAAAAGCTAAAACAAAAGCTAAAAACTGTCTACAACCGCGATTTCTCGACTGGCTTTTACATGGGCACGCCAATTGATGAATGGGCTAACCAGTACGGCTCAAAATCAACACTCTTAAAAGAATTTGTAGGCAAAGTAGTAAACTATTACAAAAAGCCAGAAGTTGCTGAGATAAACATTGAGACAAACCAGATAAATAAAGGCGACACTCTTTTAATCCAGGGAGAAACAACTGGCTGCGTTGAAACAACCGCTGAAGAAATGCAGCTTCATGACAAACAGACAGACCAGGCTAAAAAAGGCCAAAACATAGGCATAAAAACGCCATTTGTTAGAAGAAACGACAAAGTGTATGTTCTAAGAAAAAGAAAATAACACAAATAAATTTAAATAGAAACGCAAAAGAGTTATTTTATGGTAAAATCCATTATAAAAAAGCATGGTGACGACCCTAATATAATCTCAATACTTCAATCCATACAAGATAAATACGGCTATATCCCTGAAAAGCAAACTGCCAGGATTGCCCGGAGCCTGTCGATTCCACTTGCAAAAATATGGGCAGTAGCAACATTTTACTCCCAGTTCAGGCTTCAAAAACAAGGCAAATACGTAATAAAGGTATGTGACGGAACTGCCTGTCATGTCAATAAATCAGAAGAATTGCTTGATTTCTTAAAAGAAAAGCTGGAAGTGGAAATTAACCAGACCACCAAAGATAACCTTTTCACTCTTGAAACAGTCAATTGCATAGGAGCATGCGCCAGGGCACCTGCTGTAATGATAAACGACACAGTATACGGAAAGCTGGATACCAAAAAGCTGGACAATATAATAAAAACGCTAAAATGAATAAAAAAAACTCAGATTGCAACGCCTATAACTATTTATACAAAGAAAACAGGATTACAGTAGGGATGAGCACATGCGGAAAGTCTGCAGGTGCACAAGAAACATATAATATATTAACTCAAGCAGGATTTAAGGTTGACCAGGTGGGCTGCTCAGGAATATGCTACAAAGAACCCATAGTCACCCTGAGACACAATGGAAAATACAATATCTATAGTGATATGGATGCAGAAAACACAACTGCATTTGTTGAGAAACTAAAAAACAATCAGGTGTATAAAAAAACCCTTCTAGGCAATGCATTAGAAGATATAGAATTTTTCAAAAAACAAAAAAGGTTGCTCATGTCAAGATGCGGGTTCGTGGACCCCCAAAGTCTTGAGCAGTTCAAGGCTACCGGAGGCTTTCAGGCACTTGAAAAAGCACTAAAACTTAAGCCAGGAGAAGTAATAGATATAGTAAAGAATTCAGGGCTCAAAGGAAGAGGCGGTGCAGGTTTTCCAACTGGCCTCAAATGGCAGTTTTTAGCAGAAAACAAAAAAAAGGAAAAGTACCTCGTTGTCAATGCCGACGAAGGCGACCCCGGCGCATTTATGAACAGGACATTGATGGAAAGCGACCCTTATCAGCTTCTTGAAGGATTTCTGATAGGCGCATATGCCACTGGTGCAACCAAAGGGATTATCTATACACGAGCTGAATACCCGCTTGCAATTCATACACTTGAAACCTGTATCAATACTTTAAAAGCTCAGGGAATACTTGATATGCTGGGGTTTTCTTTTCCGATAAAAATAATGAAAGGAGCAGGTGCATTTGTCTGCGGCGAGGAGACATCCTTGATGCGCTCAATTGAAGGCAAACGCGGCCATCCTACACCAAGGCCGCCTTACCCAGCGCAAAGGGGTATATTCGGCCAACCCACTAACATAAACAATGTAGAGACCTATTCACATATCCCTAACATAATTAACATGGGAGAAAAATACAATAAGATTGGTGGAAAAAACAATAAAGGTACAAAATGCATATGTCTTACAGGAAAGATAAAAAGAAGCGGTGTGATTGAGGTTCCCTTATCAACTCCTCTTAAGAAAATTATTTTTGATATTGGAGGAGGACTTAAAAACGATTTACCGTTTAAGGCAGCCCAGACAGGCGGACCAAGCGGTGGCTGCGTTACATATAAAGAACTCAGCACCCCGCTGGACTATGACAATATAAAAAAACTCGGTACAATAATGGGAAGCGGCGGCCTTGTAGTTATGGATTCTGACGACTGCATGGTCGATGTAGCTAAGTTTTTCCTCAAATTCACAACAAATGAGAGCTGCGGGAAATGTACACCCTGCAGGGAAGGCACCCACAGGATGTATGAGCTTGTCGACAAGATAACTAAGGGAATAGCTACAGAAAATGATTTGCACAAGCTTGAAAAACTGGCATCAGTTGTGCAGGACACATCTCTTTGCGGACTTGGCCAATCAGCCCCAAATCCAGTTCTTTCAACCATTACAAAATTCAGGAGAGAGTACCTGGCTCATATTAACGAAAAGAGATGCCCGGCAAAAAAATGTCTGGGCCTCCTGCATTATTACATAACAGACAAATGCGTTGGTTGCGGAAATTGTGAGCGCCATTGTCCTGTTAACGCCATCTCCGGCACATTAAAAAAAAGATTCACAATAGACCAATCCAAATGCATAAAATGCGGCAGATGCTATAAACAATGCGCATTTAATGCCATAAAAAGGGAATAAGATGGAACTGAGGTTAGAAATTAACAACAAAGAAGTCAAAGCACACCCGGATGAGACAATTATCGAGGTTGCACAAAGAAACAAGATAAACATACCCGCCTTTTGCTATCATCCAAGGCTCAAAGTGGTAGGTGCCTGCAGAATCTGTGTTGTGGAAGTTGAAGGCTCTCCTACACTGGTAGCCTCATGCTCTACGCCAGTAAAAGACGGCATGAAAATATACACTCATTCAAAAAGAGTAATTGAAGCAAGAAAAGAAATAATTGAGCTTTTACTTGCGGACCATGACCTTAACTGCCCGACTTGCAGAAAAAATCTCAACTGCAAGCTGCAGGAATATTCCAGGGACTTTATGATAGAAGAGATTAATTATGAGATGGAGCCAAAATCCCATGAAAAGGACACAAGCTCTGTCTCCATTGTCCGCGACCCTAATAAATGCATTATGTGTGAAAGATGCGTAAGGGTCTGCAACTCAGTACAGACAGTTCATGCAATAGAAAATGCATATAGGGGTTCAGAAATCACGGTTACTCCGCCTTTTAACCATGACCTGAATAAATCTGCATGTGTAAACTGCGGCCAATGCGTAGTCAATTGCCCTACTGCCGCACTTGTTGAAAAATCAGACATAACCCCAATTGTTCAACTACTCCGGAAAAAGCTTGAAAAGCAAAGTAACAAACACATTGTGGTGCAGACTGCACCAAGCATACGCGCAACTCTGGGCGAGTGTTTCGGAATGGAACCAGGCACATTTGTTACAGGCAGGATGGTGACAGCCCTCAAAAAGATTGGTTTTGACAAGGTCTTTGACACAGACCTTTGTGCAGATATGACAATTGTTGAGGAAGCAACAGAATTCATAAAGAGATTCAAAAAAAGCAAAGACTTGCCATTGATTACCACATGTTGTCCTGCCTGGATAAAATTCGGCGAGCAGTTCTTTTTTGAGGAACTAAAGCATATGTCAACCTGCCGCTCGCCACAAGCAATGATGGGCAGGCTTGTAAAAAGATTCTATAGTAAAGAGATGGGAATAGACCCTAAAGATATAATTCTCGTTGACATCATGCCTTGCACCGCCAAAAAGTTTGAGATTGCAAGGCCTGAATTTAAAGATGAAGTGGATTACGTTCTAACAACTCAAGAGCTTGGAAATCTTTTGAAGATTTTTAATATAAATTTCCCAGAGCTTACTGATTCAAAGTTTGACTCGCCCCTGGGTGAAGCAAGCGGTGCAGGAGCGATATTCGGCCGGACAGGAGGGGTAATGGAAGCAGCTTTAAGAACTGCAGCTGACATGCTCTCAAATAAGCAATTGAAAAGACTGGATTATCACCATGTAAGGGGAATGGAGACCTTAAAAGAAGCAGAGATAAAGATACAGGGAACAAGCATCAAGGTGGCAGTTGTACAGACACTTGGTGAAGCAAGAAAAATAATGGAACAGATACAAAAGGGCACCTGTCCTTATCATTTTATTGAGATAATGGCATGTTATGGTGGTTGCATAGGCGGAGGAGGACAGCCACCGCTTAATAATGAGATTGATGTCCTTGAAAAACGGGCGCTTGCACTAAACAATTATGACAAGTCAACCAGATTAAGAAAATCACACAAGAACCCTACCCTCATAAAAATATACAACAAATATTTTGGAAAATTCGGCGGCAAAAACGCTCACAAGCATCTGCATACAGATTATGTGAAAAGGGATTTTATTGGTTGATTTTTCACTTTCTGAATGCCAATCGCAACTAAACCACCTGAAAAGGCAGTTGCCAGCTGAACTGCTCCCATAGCAAAAAGAAAAACTTTTGGGACAAGCCCGAAACTAAATAAAGCATATGCTGCTATAAACAAAAATCCTGCTTTTGCCAGAGCACCGACCGGTAAAGCTATAAACTTATTCTTATTAAGCTTGAAAACATACAAAATAATCAGATTCCCTACCCAGATGAATGGTATCATGTATAAAAGGAATATAGTGAAAGGACCAAAAAGCAGTCCTCTTGCAAAAACCCCCAGACTTGGGGCAATAATAATTGGCAAAAGCTTATAACTCCTTACATTAAGCGCTCCGAGAATAAGTGCACAATTAACAATTGTTCCAACAATAAATTGCGGATGACCTATAAAGAAGGAAACAAAAAAACTAACCAGAGTATACACAACCATCTCAACATTTTCCTGGAATAAGCCCAGCCTGTATTCCTGGTTGTTAAAAACCTTATAGAGCATATTAAATTTTAAAAAGACTGTATTTAAATAATTTTTGCATCCCATAGTTCAAGAATATGCATCCACAAAAAGTAAGCCCTATGTTAACACTAAAGCTTCGAGGGTCAATAAATTAATTTTACATCTATATGCACGAATAACCAAAAAGCTTTTAAACTAATTCCACCAAGAATTATTTACTATGGCAAAAAAACTATTATTGATATTCATTCTTTTGTTGCCAATGGTACTGGGTTGTTATGAGCCATCTACTGGAGGAGTAATTGAAGAGAGTGTAGAACTTTGTGAAGGTGAATATGAGCTTGATGACGGCCTTAAAATTGAGGCTGACAACCTATTAGTTGAGTGCCAGGATACTGTGTTAAAGGGATATTTTAACGAAGAAGGCTTTGCAATAATAAACAGGGAAAACGTCACAATATCTGGCTGTGATGTGAAAAATTTCCAGGTAGGAGCAAGGATAACAAATTCTGATAATGTAAAAATCACTAAAAATACTTTTGAGAATAACAATGTAGGCCTGTATTTTACCAACTCGCAAAGGGTTGTAATTGAGGAAAACGAGGTTGACAACAGCACTGTTCAGGGAGTATATCTGGATAACGAAAGCAGGGCTAATACATTCAGGGATAATGTATTCAGATTAAGCGATTTTAATGTAAATGCAGAAGAAGCACCTGATAACAACTACACAAACAATGAATACATTGACTCAGAAGGACCAGGGGAGCATATTACAGATTATTTAATAGAAACGGAAGAACCACAAAGCAATGAAAGTGCTAAAGAAAATAAATCAGAGGTTATTATTCCTGAAGAGAGCGAACCGGCTGATGTGATAAACAGGGTGTACGAGGCAAAAGAGCTTGACTCAGCAGATTACCTTGAAGGTGACCTTGAGAAAATACAGGAAACAACAGACAAGGTTGAAGTAAAATCAGAAATAAGGGTCGACTATGAAAATAACAAAACCACCTATAATACCAGTTACAAGGCTAAAGAAGACGTAAAAAACATGCAGGTGTTCGAATACATTCCAAAATCAATAGCCAGCTCTGTTGATGAGCTGAATATTCAAGGAGACTATCAGGTTTTGGAAGAAGACCCGCTGATTATGTGGGAGTATGAAGAGCTTGAGGCAGGTGAAGAAGAAGAGACAAGCTATGAGGTGAATAAGGCGGTAAAAGAGGAAAAGCCAGAAAACGCTGTCTGTGTGGACTGCGCTAAAAAGAAAAAAAGTTATTCTTTTTTGATACCGCTTCTATTAATCCCGATAATTGTATTCGGTTTTATATTATTTGAAAGAATGCAAAGGCCATTATAGACCAAACAGCCTTTTGAAAAAACCTTTTTTCTCTTTGCTTTGCAACTCATTCAGTTGTGAAGCAGTATCCGGATTCGAAGGAATTCCAGAGCTACCTTGCTGTTCCTGTTGAGCCTGGCCTGTTTGTGCTGAAGAGTCTCCGGGTGGCTGCATTTCTTGACCATTGTCCACGCTTGGTTGCGAAGGCATAGTAGGTTGTTCTTGAGCCATAGATTGCCCTTGGCTTTGCTGTGGTTGTTGAGTTGGCTGCATAGCCTCTTGCGGTGTAGGTTGAGAAGATGCTTGTGCAGATTGCATTGATGGCCCTTCGCTTTGCGGAGGTGCCTGAGTTTCTCCAACAGCCTGTGAAGGCTGCGCTTGCGTTGATTCCCCTGCTGATTGCTCTCGTAGACTGGGTGAAGCAGGCTGGCTAATATCGGCCTGTGGTTGCATAGATTCTCCAGTTGGTGGTTCTGTTTGAGTTGGTTGTTCACCTGCCTGAGGTTGACTCTCGGTTCCTTGTGATGACACAGGTTCCGGCTGAGAAACTGGCTGCGTGGGTTCGGGAGAAGTTGGTTGTGGCTCTGGTTGTGAAGTTGCTTCCTGTGGCTTAGCAGATTGCACAGTTGGCTCTTCCTTTTGCAGTGGTTGAGGTTTTCCAGTTGGTGGTTCTGTTTGAGTTGGTTGTTCACCTGCCAGGGGTTGGCTCTTGCCTAAAGTGTCTTGCGGCTGACTTTCAGCTGGCTGAGCTTCCGGCTGGCTGCTAGCAGTCTGTTGCATAGAATCCCCAGCTGGCTGGGAGTTTTGTGAAGTAGATAATGCTTCTTCAATTTTTGGCTGTCCTTCACCTGCCTGGGGTTGACTCTCGGCTCCTTGTGATGACACAGGTTCCGGCTGAGAAGATGAATGCACAGATTCGGTAGCTGGTTGTGGAGTTGTTTCTTGCGGCTGAGCAGGTTGCACTGATGACTCTTCACTTTGTTGAGTTGCTTCTGACTGACCAACCTCAGGTTGAGAAGAAGGAATTTCTCCAGTAGTATCTGAAGGTTGTGCTTGCGTTGATTCCCCTGCTGGTTGTGGAGTTCCTTCCGAAGCTTCAGCTGTCTGTGATTGAGCCGTTTCCGGCTGAGCACTACCCATACCGCTATCTCCCAGGGCAGGAGTTGACTGGGCCTGAGTAAGTTCCTCTGAATTATTCTGAGAAGGCTCATTTGAGCCAGTCTGTTCAGAATCGGAGGCATTCTTAGCCTTCATCTTCTGGAAATTAAACGAATTGATTTTTTTTATAATCTCTCCCATATGCACCCTTTTTTTGAGCTCATCAATTCTTTCTTTAACAATTCTTTTTGTCTCTTCAAGGTCAGTAGTTTTGCGAAGCTCAACTGCAAGAGTAGGGTCCTTTACGGTATCATTAATCCAGTTAGCATAATCATTCTTATGCTCGTTAACATGATGCCTAAAAGTATCCAAACTTGAATTTTCCAGCTCTTGGTACAACTCTTCCAAGCTTTTGATTTCCCTGCCTTCCTTTGATTTAAATGTCTCTTCCGGACTTACCTCTGATAGTTTCTTTTTTGATTCTTCAGGCATTTTTTACACCTATATTTTTTTTACAATATGCTTTAAAAGCTTCATCTGAAAATCGTGTTTTTCTTTTGCGTTCATAAGATGCTCTGCAAGCTCCATTTCCTTGAGCACATCTTTTAGCCAGTTTGAAAAGTCGTTTCTTTCATCATTTACATGATAATAAAACACATCATCACCCATCTTGTCAAGCTCCAGCGCAAGCTCTTTTAGACTTCCTATCACCTGGCCGTTAGAAAGCACAAACCTTTTGTCTTCAGAAATCTTTTTTTTTACCCTGTGAAGCCCAGATGATTTCTTAGCAGACTTCTTTTTTTTCTTATCAGTTTTTTTAGTAGTCATCAAATTCACCCCTTTTTTAAGATGCTAACAGATATTTGTATACACAATAATATAAAAATATTACTATTTTTTACCAGAATTTACTACCGCATGGGGATTTTCTGTGATCATTTTTCCTGATTCAGCTTTTACGCCTGCATTTGTAATTCGCGCAATTATATCATTAAGTATATTCATATAAGCAATAAAAGCCTCATAGGGATTATCAAACGGATTAAAATAGCTATGAACATGTCCGTCTGAAAACCATTTTGTGCTCATATAATAAAAATGGTCACTCATAGTAAGCATTCTCCAGTCTTCAAGGAGTTTTTTATCTCCTGTCTCCTTTACAGCTTTTTCAAGAAGATAAAGCTCTTTCATTGCATTTTCCTGCATAGCATTACCGAGCCAGGCCGAAAGATTTTTCTCTGAATCTGCCCAGGAAACATGATCCGGCAAATCAAGCTCTCCTTTTGACTCAAACTTTTCTGCAATCTCAGAAGGTGTTACAAAATTCATTCCATTATTTAATATCTCTGAAGGAAGGTTTTCAAGAAATATAAAGATGTTGCTGTCAGCTGAATGATGCTCGCCGAAAGTCTCATAATCCATAAAAAGGTTGACTACCTGCCCGCTTGAGCCGCGCACCCAATTAGCAAACTTCTCAGCATTCAGCGGATATTCCTTCCATTGTTTATCTGAAAACCTAAATGCAATATCGTCACTAAGCTTGTAATTGCGGAGAAGTAGTTTTGGCTCGTTTCCCTGTGAGCTGTATACGTAATCAGGGCTTCGCCAGCCAAGGATGTGGTCAGCACCTTCTGCAAGCACAGCCTTAAAATCCATGTCCTTCAATTGCTCAACCAGCAGGTTGTTAAAGATAAGCTCAGTGTTTCTGAAAACCTTAGGCTCCACTCCAAACAATTCCTTTATTTTCCTACGGTGCATTTCCACCTGGCTCCTGAATTCTTCTTCTGAATACAAATATGAGAGAGAATGATAATATGTTTCAGCTAGAAACTCAACACGACCTGTTTTAGCGAGTTCTTTAAAGCTTTCAATCACTTCAGGCGAGTATTTTTCAAATTGCTCGAGAGCAGAGCCGGTAATTGAAAATGAAACCTTAAGCTCCCTTTTTTTAATCTCATTGAGAATTATTTTATTTGCAGGCAGATAGCAATTTTTTGCCACCTTTTTGCAAATATTTTCATTTTTTTCAGCATCAAAGTAATCATGATTCTGATTTATATCAAATACCTGATATTTTCTAAGCCTGTTTGGCTGATGAACCTGAAAATACATACAAACTTCTGCCACTGCCAACCCCCTCAACTACTGAATTTATTTAATGTTTCCTGGTATATGCTGATACATTTCTCAGCAGCACTGCTCCAGCCCATTTTATGAACTTCTTCAAATCCCTTTTTGCTCATCATGTTATGCATTGTTTTATAATTAAGCGCCGCGATAATCATGTTGCTTGTCATATTTATGTCCCAAAAATCCACTTTGAAACAATGTTTTACCACTTCTGATACTCCCGAACTCTTCGAAATTATGCATGGAGTGTTATTGCGCATTGCTTCCAGCGGGGTTATCCCAAAGGGCTCAGAAACAGAAGGCATCACAAAAAGATCCGCAATCTTATATGCCCTGTCTATATCCTCTCCTCTCAAAAACCCTGCAAAAAGCATATTCTTTGCAATCCCAAGTTCTGCAGCCCTCTCAATAAGATATGTTTCCATGTCTCCTTCCCCTGCCATTACAAACCTTACACTGCTGTCAAAATCCACCACCTTTTTTGCAGCCTCAAGGAAATAATCAGGACCCTTTTGCATAGTCATCCTCCCAAGGTACAAAACAGTTTTGCCGGGCTTTGGGGGAGCGGGTTTTTCTTCTTTTTGAAAATCAACTCCATTATGGACCACTTCAACCTTCTGGGGAGGCACACCGTAATGCTGCACTACCTTTTCCTTTGTGAAATTGCTTACAGCAATAATTTTATCTGCTTTATGAAAGCCTTCCCTTTCCTGGTCATAAACAGCCTGATTTGGATTCCCGCATGTCCTGTCAAATTCTGTAGCATGAATATGGACTACAAGGGGCTTTCCTGTTTCCTCTTTTGCCTTGATTCCCGCCTTATAAGTCATCCAGTCATGTGCATGAATAACATCATACTCATCAACAGAAGAAATGGCCTTTACCTTATCTGCATACCGCCCAATCTCCTCAAACAAGTCATCACCATATAAACTACCGCAGGAGCTGTTGCGCGACATTTCCAGGAATTTATATCTTGCCAGCCTCTCCTTGTACTTTTGCGAGGTAGTGTATTCACCCAACAGAGAATTAATAGCCTTTATTTTGAAATGTTTGTTGCGCAAAAAGACATTATCAGCAACCACAACATTTACATGGCTGTCCTCGGGATTAAAGTCCCCCAGCATTTTTGGGAGAACGAAGGTAATGTCCACATCATAATTATTCATAGCTTTGGTGAGTCCATGACAGGCAGTTCCCAGACCCCCTGCATTGAAAGGGGGAAATTCCCAGCCCAACATTAGTATCTTCATTTTTGCCTGCCCTCTTATAAAACGTATTTTTGAATAGTTGACTAATTTATGCCAAGTCCTATTATTTAAAGTTTTTGCAAACCCTTACAAATATACATAGTTATGTCATAATCTTCAAAAATAAAACATTTTTATATCTCCTCTATCCACCAAAATGCATTTTTACGTCAAAAGATTTAACCAAAATGGGTAGGAGGGAGAAAAGATGAATGATTTTGATGAACAGGATAAGGCCATAGTAAGGGAGCTAATAGTTGATCCACGCCTTAGTGATAATAAAATATCCTCAATCACAGGAATCCCTGTAAAGACTGTCAACAGGAGAAGAAAACGCCTGGAAGAAGACAACATAATTAACTACATGGTGCATGTGGAAAACGGGCCAACAGGGACAGGAAAATTCGGCTCAAAGGCGCAGTTTAGCATTGTGTTCAGGCAGGGGATAACAAGAAAAAGCTTTTTTGAAAGCCTTGACAGGGTTGGATTTACATACCTTGATTTAAAACACATAAGAAACGCATATGTCGGAGAGTATGAAGGAAGATTAAGCTTAATTCTTGTTCTTGAATCCAGGGTACAAACAGACCTGCTTGAAGTATTTAACTCAGAGGTAATCCCAAAACTACAGTCAATGCTTGGGCATGACTGTATTTATGAGACCAATGTAGCTTATATACATACCCACCTAATAAAGCTTCATAACTACATAAAGCACTACAACATAAAACAGGGCAAACTAAGCAGTGACTGGCCTAAAGAGATGATTTATGTATGGGAGTAAGTTTTTTATAAGAAATTTCATTATACTTTTTAAAGTATAAAATTATATGTTTTTAAATTTAAAAATATACCTTCAAAGTTATTATATTATTCTAAAAAACCAAAATATTTAAATAATATATTAACGTAAAAAATTATAACTCTATATGTTATTAGTTATAATGGTTTAGGAAAAGGTATATTAATGTTTGGCAAAGATTTAACACAGGAAATAATTGCATTATACGACTCAAATCTATTAAATGTATTCAGCATAAACGAAATATCAAAAAAACTTGGGAAAAAATACCCTTATGTGAACAAAAAAGTATCCTCATTAATTGGGGAGAATATTCTGAAAAAAATTGTAGTGGGGAGGTCATATCTTTGCAGCCTCAACCTGGAAAATGAGAAAACCATCCTTCTTTTATGCCTTAATGAGATTAATAAGCAGCCCAGCCATGCAGGCAAAGTCAAGCAGTTTATCCGCAGACAAAGGCTGGAATCTTCTATCCATTCAGTAGTTGAATTGCAGGGCAGACTCATATTTATTTTAAATGAGCTAAAGCCCAGAAGAAAAATTGAGAGATATTTTGAAAACTCAACTGCTTTGGACAGGGATGAGTTTATTGATATGCTAATTGAAAATCCCGGATTGTTCAAAAATCACACTGTAGTTTACGGGTATGAAAGATTTTTTGAGCTGATTACTACCTCAGCCGATGAGTTAAAAAGAGTATACTCACCAATAAATTACTAAAAATGCGTAAAAGAAACTTAATGTGGATGGGAATTCTGGTGTTCGCATTAATTATGCCCATAATATTCGCAGAAGAACCATATTTTCTGAGTATAGAGCTTAAAGATAAAGAGAATGGCCAACCCCTCGGAGATGCAAATGTTGAGCTAAACAAAAGCATTAAGAAAACAAACGTTAATGGCGTGGCAGGCTTCCATGACCTACATAAAGGCACCTACGAGCTGGAAATCAAAAGAGAGAATTTTGAGACAATAAACAAGGAGATAACAATTGAAAAGGGGGATGTGCTAGAGCTTGAAATGGAAAAGAATGTAGAAGAGAGCTCGGGAGGAATTGATATTAACGTAGACAGTCCCGGGAATAATTCAGTTATCACAGAAAATCCACTTGCTGTTGAGTTTCAGGCCGGTTCTTCAGAAAGAGCAAATAATTGCAGGCTGCTTTTGCAAGAAGAAGGCCAGAGAGGGTTTACTGTAATGGATAAAACAAGTGAAGTAAGAAACTCCAATACGCTTAAAGGAGATATAAGAAACGGCAGACACAAGATTAAGATAATGTGTGAGACAGAGGAGGGGAATTCATACTCGGCCCCATTGACAATTGAGGGGGAGGGATTTGAACAAAGCGCGGAAAGACAAACAGAAAACAAAGAAAATAGCAATAATTCCAAAGACGAGGAAACAGCCCCTGAGTTTGATGAATTCTTAAAAAAGGCCGAAGAGGCAAAGAAGCAGTTCTCCAAGGCAAAAAAGAACAAAGACATAATATCGCTTTTGAATTTAAAGGATAAGGTTGAAAATGCAATCAGCCAGGGAGAAGCTCTTAAAGAGGAGCGCATTGCATTAGAAGAGCTCCAATTATCAGAATCTGACTACATTGAAAAGAAAAATGAGGTTGAAGATAAGCTGAATAAGCTTAAGAGAACAACACCTTATAATCTGAAGATTTCCTATTCAAAAAGGCTCATTTCTCCAGTAAGCCAGGAAGACACCAAAGAAGTTATTGAAAAATACCTTGACCAAAAAGATAAAGATTATACAAAAACTGAAGTGGAAGAAATTGCAAAGGCAAGCAGCGAAAGGCAGCAGGAAGTCACAATATATTCTGAACTAGAAAAGGCAGAAGTTGAATATATTAATGAAAAAAAGAGCAATTTCAGCATAATAACAAAAGAGTTTTCACCTGATGTGAATCTGAGTGAAGGTCATTTTATAGAAGACATACCTCCTGAGTTTGCTGAAGATGTGGAAAATCTGGAGACAGACTTCAGGTTTGAGCATATCACAGGGTCAAATATTAAATACGACCCTGAGAACGAGACAATAACATACTACACTAAAAAAGACGTAAAAAAAGAGCAGATGAAAAACTCAAAAACTATATTTGTAACAGAGAACATTCCTAAAACAAATTCTTTAACCGGCTTTAGCATAATCTCTGATGCGGTTTTGCCACAAGGCGGCTACACATTTATTATAATTATGGCAATATTTGGTATTTTCGGCTCTGTATTTGTCGTTGGGGTTAATTATAAGGGAGTAATTATTCCAAATAAGACTTCAAAAGAAGATAACGAAATAGAAGATTTTGTTGAACTTTTAAAAACCGCCCTTAATTACATTAACAATGAGAAAGATAATGAGGCAGTTAAACTATATCCACATATAATAAAAGGATATAAAAGGCTTGGCCAAAAAAGCCAGGAGGAGTTAAGACCAATGATTGCCCATATAAGTAAAATCTCTGATGTACAATACCTGCATAGATTGATTAATAAGGCATGCAGGCAAATGGCTCAGGGGCAGTTTGACATCCAGGGTGACCTGAGCAAAGAAATTGAGGAGTGTTATTCTGATCTGTCTAGTGAGCTTGCATCAAAAATTCAAGAAAAATATAACTTGTATAAGGAAATGCTTGGACTTAAGACCCAGAGAAGAAACGAAGAAGTAAGGCAGGTGTATGAGAGAAACTTCAATGGGAACAATTCAGGCATGGTCGAAGATAACATATTTGGATAACCACTTTAAAATACTGAACAAGATATTTAAATAAACAAAAGGACATGAACTCAAATGAAACTTAAAAATATATTGGGCATCCTAATTATATGTGCAGCTTTGGTAAATTTATTTTATTTTACTGAGGCAGCTTCATCCAAGGGGGGAGAGATTAATCTTGTCAGACCCGATAGCCCATATATTGACCATAATCATGTCCCTGCTGAATATCTCTCTAATGAGGACTTGGTTTTTTATACCTGCATTGAGGAAGAAGACACACAAGTCCGCTCCAGTATTTTGTGCGAGGACGACACCAGCTTTACAGATATTGAGCTTTATAACTGGGAGGGGGAGAATAACTGTTATATTGGAAGCTATGATTTAAACGAAAAAACCTGCAGGGATATTGTAATAGAATCAGAGTATACTAAAGATGATGAAGATGTGACAATCCGAAAAGATGTAAAGGTTAACAGATTTTCTTCCCTTTTGGAGCTTGTAACCGAAGAGCAGTATAGTGACGGGGGATGGAAAAACTCAACTGAAACCGCATCAGGCATATGGGTTTTAAGCAATTACGCATCGATTTTTGAGGATGAGATTGCCCTTGCAAACAAATGGCTTAAACTAAACAGGAATAATGAGCAAAAATGCTGGCCAAATAGGGACTGCAGCACTGAGCAGACGGCAAAGATCGTCTCATACCTTACTTTAGCCGATAACAATGACTCCTTAAGAGTAATGCATGACGGCAAAAATTTCCTAAAAAAAAAACAGAATTATTATGAACCAGGGGATATGTGGAACCTGACAGTTGGACCATTTGAGAGAGGAACAACAAATTGCATTATCACATATAAAAGAGATCACCTTAACAACAAGAATTTTTCAATTGAGGAAAATGAAACCAAAACTTACATGCTGGATGCCTCTTATGATGAAAAGCTGATGGTTATCTGCGACCAGAACGTATATGCAAATCTTACAAACAAGGATAATGAGCAGGTCTTTATTTATGAGGGAGACAACATGAGTTACAGCATGCCTTATGCCTGCTGGCCAAAAGACGAGAAGTGGGGGGAATGCGACCCAACAGCAACCGTTTATGCTTTAACAACTGACATAAACGAGGACCGGAAAGAGGCAGCCTACAAGTATCTGGAGGAGTACAGAAAAGAGAATGATGATGATGAAGAATTCTTAAATACAAAGGAAAGTCCTATTGACACCTCCCTTTATACATTTGTACTCAAGAACAATTCCGCAGAGTATGAAACAAGACCATTTATTTCATGGCTTAGATTCAGGCAGAATAATAACGGGAGCTGGGGCGGGGGAAGCTTTGATGAAAAGATAAGACCAACAGCTTATTCAATAATGGCCCTTATGCAAAATGATTTTTCGAGAAACCACGAGGTAATTAGTGATGCAGAAGACTGGATTAATCACCAGGAACTCAAGCTTTCTAAAAATAAGACATCTGATTATAAGGGTTGGAACTCAACAGAGAAAAACGCGCTTGCATTCACAGTTTTAAAAAATAACGCAAGGCCGGTTTTAAAGATTACTCCAAGAATTATTGTAATGGATGAAAATAACCTTGAAATTGAAATATACAACCCCACCACTTTCCCACTTGATGATATTACCTACGAGTTCAGCGGGGAGCTTGAAGACAAGGTTGAAATTGAAAAAAAACGCGAGGAAATATCTGCCTTCAGTTACATAAAAATTAAGCTCCAGAAAAAGGAAAAGGACCTCGATAACCTGCAGGGTTATTTAACTATGTATAATAACGATAAGGAAATTGCCAAAACACCAATGATTGTTGCCAATTTTCCTTCAATAGAGATGGAACCTGTAGAAGAGCATATTAATGTATTTGGTAAAACAAGCCAGATAAACTTTGATGTGGAAAAAACAGACCATAAATTTGACTGCGAGCTATCCTGGGATGAGGAAGATATCTCCAGTAAGGATGAATTCAGGATAGACAGCAATGACTTAAAATTTGACATAAGCTTTAGTGAGGCTGAGAGGGTTGAAAACACTTACAACGGTGAATTTGAATGCACGGCTATGAATCATGAATTTAACCTGCCCTTCTCAATTGATGTAAGCAGATATTCTGATTTTCCTTTCTCGTTAGACCCGGAAAGCATAACTGTGAATAAAAGCGGGGAAACAAAAAATTTTACCATTCAAAATCAGCTTGACGAGAGTATAGAAGTGGATGCAAGTTTTGCCAAAGAAAGCAGCCATTTTGAGTTATCACAGGAGAGCTTTACAATTGACCCTAACGGGGAAAAGGACATTCAGGTATATAATAACGCACCCCCCCATGTTAATGTGACAGAGACAAACACTATCAGCGTTGAGGCTCTTGGAGAGGAGAAGAGTATAAATTTTAAGGCATTTATCTATGCTGAACCAAAGGTAATGGGAAGTGGCTTGTTATTCTGGGTATTAATAGTAGCTGGAGTGGTACTGGCAGGAGGAGGCGGCTATGCAGCTTATTATTATTGGGAAACGATTAAGAATTTTTTAAAAAAGGGCAAACAGGCGGACCAGCTGGAGATGAAAATTAAAAAACTGGAGCAAAAGGAAAAGAAAACAGCTATCCTAAACATGGTGCAGATAATGAGAATGCTTAACAAAGAAGACAAGCAAGTAAGAAAGCGCCTGCAGGAAGAAGGTTTTACTGAGGATGAGATTGAAGAAGCTCTTAAAGCCGAACAGGAAGGGGAAATACAAGGAGAGGCCGAAGAAGAACAGCAGCAATAAGCATTTTTTGAATGTCAGACCACCTACTCATTTTTTTGTATAAAAACTTATATAAGTAAGCATAATTCTTTCATAAATGAAAATAGGCATAGCAGATACAAGTTTTGCAAGAGTGGATATGTATAAGTTTGCGAAGAAGGCAATTGAAGACTCAGGAGAAAAAGTAAGCATAAAAAGATACACTGTACCAGGAATTAAAGACCTGCCTGCAGCTTGCGTAAGGCTACTCAAAGAATGTGATATTGCAATCGCCCTTGGGATGCCCGGGCCTGAACAAATAGATAAGCAATGTGCCCATGAAGCGTCTTTAGGACTAATCTGGACACAGGTGCAGGAAAAAAAGCATATTCTCGAAGTTTTTGTTCATCTTGATGAAGGAGACGAAAAAACAGTATACAGGGTTGCAAAAGACAGGGCTTACAAGCACGCACAGAATGCCTTGGTGCTTTTGAAAGACCCAACAGGGTTAAAAAAATATGCCGGAAAAGGCATAAGACAGGGGTTTGAAAATGAAGGAACAATCAGGTAAATACAAAATAGGAATTGTAGTTTCGGACACATATAAAGAGATCACCTCAGCAATGCTTGAGGTTGCAAAGGAGCACGCTGCTTTTTTGAATGCGGAAGTAGTAAGAGTAATTAATGTTCCGGGAAGCTTTGAAGTTCCTCTGGCTGTAAAAACCATTTTTGAAAAAGAAAATACAGACGGGGTTGTAACGCTTGGGGCAATTATTGAAGGAGACACGGACCATGATACTGTTGTTGCCCAAAATGCTGCAAGAAAAATAATGGACCTTGGGTTGGAATACAATAAGCCAGTAGGTCTTGGTATATCTGGTCCAAAAATGACCAGAAATGATGCACTGAAAAGAATCGACAAGTTCGGAAAAAACACGGTTGAGGCAGTTATTAAACAAATACAGAGACTACAATGAAACTTTGTGAATATCTTTCCTCCCAGCCCAGGCTTGAAGGAAAAGAAAGGGCAGGAGGCTATTTTGTTTTTCATACATTATTTAATGAGGAATATATGAGAAGGCGCTTAAACATAAAACAAAAACATATAAAGGCCCTAGAGGTTTATGTGCCAAAAAAAAAGAATGTCCCTATGCATAAGCACAGCGAAGGGAGAGAATTTTTTATACCCTGTAAAGAAGGTTTACATATAACACTTGAAAAAGGGGAGATTACTTGCAATCAGATAACTGAGATTCCTCCGGGTACTTACCACTCTTTAAAAGGAGAGCAGCATTTTTATGCAATAAAGGCTTTTGACAATTCTTTTGACAAAATTCTAAAATAGCAAATTTTGCAATTGTTTAAAATTTAGAAAAATGGGCCCGCCCGGACTTTCATAAAAGCTTTGTTTCAAGCAAAGCAAAAATTTTGAACCGGGGACCTTCGCCGTGTCGAGGCGATGTCATATGCAGCGCGCCGCACAAGTGCGAATTCTTTGAAGGAATCTGCGCGTAGCCGCTAGACCACGGGCCCTTATTAATCGCTGAAAAGATATGGGATATAAAAAGCTTTCTAAGAAGCCTTCTCAAAAACAGAAGATAATCTTTCCTTTATTTTATCCTTAATTATCCTTTCAGCATCATCAACACATTTCATGTACTTATCCATACTCCCGTTATTCCCATTGTTATCATACCCGTTACCATTGAAAAAATAACAAGTGGGTATCTGAATTCTTCCTGCCCCATCCCTGCCGCCTCCGACAGCACCAGGAAACATCTCAAGAATACTATGATAGTCCATCCCATCTTTTTCAGTCCTGATTGCAACATCTACATATTTGCCGTCGAAGCCAAAGAGATAAATTGTATTAATTTTATCTTCTTTTAGTAAATCATCTGCTGCAACAGGAATAGCTCCACGGGTTCTTTTGGATCTTATTTTCCCGACTGAGGCAACATTTGCATTATTATAAGCAGGCTCACGGGTGTAGTAGGCTCTTCCATAGGCATCCATCCAGTCACTTTTACGCTTAAACTTAAAAAAGGAACTAACCAGTTGATAATCAACTTTAGGCGCATAGGTTTTCAGCATCTCAAGGTCTTTTTGGGTTGCACCTTCCCTTAGATAATTAGTATCTATCTGCAAACCCATGTAAAGTAAGGAGTAGAGGATCTCAAGAGAATTTTTTTCAAAGTACTGGGTCGCACCATCTTTTAAGTATTCGGCCAGGATTGTACTTGCCGCCCCTACATTGCGGCAGTCAATAAAATCTGCATAAGGCATTTTAGAGCAGTCATGATGATCAATTACTGCCAGGATTTTTTCATGGGCTACCTTTCCCTCCCTTACCCATCTACTGTTATTCCCGTTATGGTCCACGAATACAAATTTATCATAGATGTCTGGATTCAGCTGCGGCAAATTCCTGAAACTAATGTCATAATTGAAATGATATATATTCTTAAAGGGTCTATTTTTCCTGCTGTTATCATTAATTCCCAATTCAGTAAATAAATGTTTATTTTGTTGGTCAACTTCTCCCCCAAAAAGGACAGTTGGGCAAGTATAACCCATCCCTTTTAGAAGCTCCTTAAAAAAAACACCGCCAGCCATTGAATCAGGGTCAGGATTATCGTGCATCAGCACACCTACCTTCATTTCCCTGCTATACTGTTGCAGGATGCTTTCAAGTTCGCCGAAATTGCCCATAATGCACCTTCTTATAATCTTTAAAAGTTGGTTGTGGCGACACAGGTTATATTTAAATATAATGTTAATTCCTAAGTGTAAGACGCCTTCAACTGGTAATTTACATAGAAAAACATACTTACCTTGATTTTATGAAAGATTTATATACTACTTTAGAGTAACCATGTAATATGGATAAGGTTTATCTCGCCTTAAAAGATGAAGACAAAGAAAGACTCGAGAAGGCTCTTGAGAGAAGGCACATAATAAATAGAGATATAAACGCAGAGAATGATTACTGCATTTTTGACCCTGCCGTCCTTATTGACTGGCAGGATTATTCTCAAAGTGAGGAAACTGATTTTATTGCCTTATGTAGTGAAACCTGGCCCGATTTAAGGGAAATGATGAACAAAGGAGTAGTTTCATATTTTTACAAGCCTTATGAAGTTCGCAATGTAATGAACTTAATTGACAGGATTTCGAGATTCAGAGCAAAAGATAACAGAAAGCATGTACTAATTCTTGACACTAATGAGAATTTCCTGGACGAGTGCAGAAAAGAACTAACCGAGTATGAAATAATTACGGCAAAATCCCCTGAAGCGGTTTATGAGATTGTATTTTCAAACAAGATTGATGCGGCAGTTTTTTCTGATTACTATATTGACCTTCAGATAATAGAACACATTTCAGATGTTACACCACTAACTAACTTTATAGTTACTAATGAGAAAGATAAGTCAACTGACAATCTCCAGCACAGGATAAATAAAGCCCTTAAAAACAAAAGCACATATACTTCAGGAGGAAAGGGCCAGATTTATGCAATAATGGGGCCAAAGGCTGCAGGTAAAACAACACTTGTTAGCGCTCTGGAGCATACATTAACAGATGTTTACAAAGTAGTAAGAGCTGTCGGGCGAGAGCCCAGGGCTTATGAAATTCAGGGAGAAGACCATTTATTCATCACTGACCCTAATATTATAAACAGGTTCAATCTAACGTACAGGCACAAAAAAGGATATATGGTAGGTATTGATGAGAGAAAAATTAGGGAAAAGCTTGAGGAGGGTAAGGACGCACTTCTTACTATTGCCCAGACTGATTTTTATGAAGCACTTGAGGAAAAGTTTTCAGATTTAAAACCCCTTATGGTCCTTAGCAAACCCGAAGATTTAGAGGAGAGAACCCAGAGAAGAGATATAATTCCTGAAAATCTTGCCGAGGCAAAAAAGGATTATGAAAAATGCCTTGAATTTGCAAACAAAAAAAACATTAAAGCCATATATAATCCAGAGCCGTGGTTTAACCCCTACTACACGCCAACCCTTCCAACCTTTGAGGAATTCAGGGCTATTTCTTCGCTAGTAAAGCAGGGAAGGCAATTTTTCAGGGGTTAGCAATATTCAAGAGCAGTTCTTGCCTCAATTAAGTCAAGAAGAACTTCAAGTATTGTGAGGTGTCTAGTGCAGGTGATTATCTCTATATTGGAAGCCTTCATTATTTTCAGTTTTTTCTCCACGGTATACCTTTGCTTATTAATCTTTAAAATAAGTTTATTATCAAAATTGTAAAACAGCTTATAAAAATTTACAAACGCCTCTTTAACTATCACTAATATTTCAACAACAGATTTTGAAAAGCGGGCATTATGCTGTATTGCGTCTCTTGCAGAATATTTAAGGATGTCCGTAATCCTGTCAAGACTTGCGATAATATGATAATAATTATCTGATTTTCCTACTTCCTCCCCTTTTTTATTAAGCAGGCGCAGGCAATGGCTGGCAAATTTTGTCACAGTATCATGTCTGTTTTCTATTGATTCCAGCGCAGTCGTATTATTTTTTTTAACTCCATCAATATACTCCTCAAAAGCATCCTGCATTAACAAAAAAACCCTTCTTAATAGATTATCAAAGTCCTTGTAGGAAGCCTCCTGCAAATCTTTAATTACACAAAAATTTTCTTTTTCCCGCATTACCTCAAACCCAACCAATCTGTTAATTTCTGTGTGCACGACAGAACTAATACTTATCTCTTCATTTTTGCGGATATATGTTGTAAGAGGCTTTGGAAAGCGAAGAGAAACAGTTTCATAACCAAGTCGATAAAGGCTTCTGATAACATACATTATAGTTGTCCTGTCAAGACCTGCAACATCAACTTCGGCCTGCCTTTCAAGAGCAGTGCCTTTTGTACTGATTAGCAAAGAGTCCCCCTTAGGGGTTACTTCTAGCTCATCTCCCTTTCTTACATTGTGCTCTTTAACCCACTTGTAGGGGAGGGAAATAAGAGCAGAGCTCTGGGCTACCTGCATTACCTTTCTTTTCATTATGTAAAGATTAATTTCCACATTTATATATTTTTTCAAAGATTACATATTATATTAAGAAAATATATATATACAGTCAATGCTTTTCTATTAATAGAGTTGCCTTAACAGAAGAGAAATGCAGTATTTGAAAAAAGGCAACTCCGTCTTTTCATAAGACAGAGGGTGGTGTACTTGTCTGAAAAACTTGAATGGTTTTATCACGATAACAGGAATTCAGTATCCAGAATATTTCTGGAAGTATATGAAGATTAAACCGGGAACCTCTCCACCTGGTTTAAAAAAGAGGAGATTGGTGGATATATGGCAAAAGCGTAGAGGTTTTTGCTCTGTATGGGCAAATTCCTTTACCTTGCGCCTAAACCCATTTTTTATTGACAGATTTTCTGATTTTTGCATTTAATTTGAAAGGAGCGTATTTGTGGAGAATAAACCGGTCTGTATTCCAGGGAAAAGATTTTTAAATAAACTGTAAAACCTAGAGCTTTAAGGGATGTGGGCAGTAGCTTGCCTGAACCTAAACCTTTTGCAAAGGAAAGAAAAATAATGGAGGCTGAAAATATGGGAATTTACCAAAGAATCAGAGAGGCTTGGAAAAAGCCTTATGAAAAGATGCCGGAGCTTTGGAAAACAAGACTTATTAAGTGGAGAAGAGAGCCAGCTACAGTAAAGCTTGATAAACCCACAAGGCTTGACAGGGCAAGGTCACTTGGCTATAAGGCAAAACAGGGAATAATTGTTGTAAGACAGAAACTTATAAGAGGTGGACATTACAGGGAAAAAATAAAGGGCGGAAGAAAACCCAGACGCTATGGCACAAGAAAGAACCTTTCAGTTTCTTACAAGGTAATTGCCGAGCAGAGAGCAAACAGGCACTACCCTAACTGCGAGGTGCTTAACTCTTACTGGGTAGCAGGCGACGGAAAATTCATCTGGTATGAAGTAATACTTGTCGACAGGGCACACCCGGCAATTCTTTCTGATAAAAGCCTTAAATGGATATCAGAGAAGAAAGGCAGGGCACAAAGAGGACTTACAAGTGCCGGAAAAAGCTCCAGGGGACTAAGACACAAAGGCAAGGGTGCTGAAAAACTTAGACCTAGCAGAAAATCTAATGACTATTAGATATTTCAGGTAAGTAAATTTATCTTACCATTTTTTTCTATTAATTCTCCTCTTTCAATTAACTCTTCGAGAATTCCTTCGCTAAAAATTTCAATAAAATCTATTGAATCAACTTCACCTTTATTTTTAACATAATCAACTGCTTTTTGAAAATCGTCTTTTGCATTTGTGTTGTATAGCTCTTTTACAGCTTTCAGGTGCTTGCACGCGCCTCCCTGTTTTTTCAGCCTGAACTGGAAATGCGGACAGTCGCAGGTATTGTTTTTCAGGCTAACCTTGTAGTATTTTCCTTTAGTACTGCTTTCAACATAGTAAAAGTTGCCCCTTTTCTTTATATTCATCAAACACATTGAAAACAATCCGGGTTAAAATAATTTTTGTCAGTCAACATATTCCAGTTTATGTGCAACAATTTCTTTTTCTCCATTATATTCTTCAACTACGCCTTTGATTTTTACCCTGCCAGTATCTAAATTAACATCTTCAAAGATTACTACTTTAATCCTGTCTTGATACTCTAAATCAAAAATAGTTACATTCCCTGCTTTTTTCATATTCTTTATCTCGCCGGTTACTTTAACACTATCCTTCTCCGCCGACGTGATGCTAAGTTCAGGCACTACCTCATTAAGCGAAAAAATATAAATCAAAATGAGGCCGGGTAAAGAAAGAAGAAGTGCTATTTTCAGAAGCGTTTTGTCTTTCATTACAAATTTTGCCAGCAATTAACATCTATTAAATTAACCGCTTCTATTCCAGAAAATATAAGATATCTTGCAGCCACAATTCCGGGGTTTACAGAATTCATTCAATTTTTGTTTTGTCTATCGCATATCCTATAAGCCCCCCGAAAACTGAGACAATAGGGGTAAAAATTATTATCATCATAAACATAAACCTGAATCTTGTAAGAATTGCCTCCTTAAATGAGCACTGAACAGTATCAGTAAAAGCAAAACACATATGAGGAAGGCCTTTTTGCTTTAGGATAATATCAATAACAATCAGAATTACAGAAAAAATTACAGAAAGTATTATTGTAAACAGGGCAGCATAAAAGGCCCCTTTTTGCCAGGCACTCATTTTAGTCTTTTCACTCCCTTAACCTTTTTGATTTCCCTTTGCGCCTGCTTCATTGTTAAAAGCCTGTTTTTAGCTCCAATGTGCCTGATTACACTCGAGGAATTTGCAACCCCCAGCCTTAGTGCATATCTGATATTATTCTTGCTGATAAGGGCTCCAAGAAAACCGGCAGCAAAAGCATCGCCGGCACCTGTTGTTTCTGTTACTTTTGTTTTTAGGGCAGGAATATAATAAAGTATGCCGTCGTGATATGCATAAGCCCCTTCGCTTCCGTTAGTTACAACCACATACTGCGGGCCCAGCTTAGAAATCTTCCCGCAGAGTGTTTTAATATCATGTTTACCCGCAATTAGCTCGGCCTCCTCAAGATTACACACCAATAAGGTAGTGTTTTTAAGAGGTTTTTTGAGGAAATCTTTGCCCTTTTTTGCCAGATAACTACTTGGGTTAAATGCAATGTTTATTTTTTTTCTTTTTGCATACTCAGTAAGCTTTACAAAGGCATTATACGATTCACCCACAAGTGAGCTGAAATAAAACCACTTACCCTGCAAGTTATTTTTATCAAGCATTGAATACTGAAGACGGTTGTTTACTCCCTTAAAAGTTAAAATTGTCCTGTCGTCAATGCAGCTGTCAAGAATCATTGAATAACCAGTCTGCCCTTTGGCGTGCGCCCCTATAAAATCCACATTTTCTTTTGCCAGAGTATTTTTTACATGCTCTGCATTGGTGTCTGAACCAAGGATTCCTGCAAACCCGACTTTTAAGCCCAATCTTGCAAATGCAACAGCAGTATTTGTTCCCCCTCCCCCTATCTGAAAGTCAAGCTCATTAATCAATATTTTAGAGCCCGCTTCATAAGCTATGAACTCCTCTTTTTCCCCGTCATGATTAATGGAGATAGTTTCAATATCGGTTTTTGCAAATGCATCAACAGTTGCAGAGCCGAATGTAATAACATCATACATATACTCATTTCAGCTTAACTAAAATATATAAATCTTTTGTAAGAGTGCGCGCATCCGGAATAGTACATTTTTCTATATTGAGGCCATATCAGGTACATGAGCC
>JBMCCQ010000006.1:0-28299 GCA_048618745.1 Candidatus Nanoarchaeia archaeon | reverse complement strand
TTAGAGCACTCGACTTTTAATCGAGGGGTCGCGAGTTCAAATCTCGCCGGGCCCATTCAAACACAGGATGTGCTGTTGATATATGAATAATCTTTTAAAAAATAAGGGTTGGGGAAAACATGACTAAAAAATCCAATATCGATATCTTAAAACATGAATTGGTGCCAAAACACACTAAATTAAACCAAAAGGAGAAAAAAGCCCTTTTGGAAAAGTATAATATGACACTTGCCAATCTTCCCAAGATTTCTGTGAATGACCCGGCAATTGCTTCACTTAATGTGAAAGGCGGAGATATTATAAAAATCGAAAGAGAAAGCCTGACAGCAGGCAAAACTGTCTATTACAGGGGTGTTACAAGTGAATAAAAAAGCAAGAGTTCTGCTTAAAAAATATTTTGAAGAATATTCTTTTGTTTCTTCAGATATTGACTCCTTCGATAATTTTCTGAATAAGGGGTTGCAGGAGATTATTGAAGAAAACAGGGACATAGAGCCTACTATTATCCCGCACAACATTGACGAATTTAAGATCCGTCTGGACAAGATATGGGTGGGCCAGCCAGAGATAACTGAAGCTGACGGTTCAACCAGAAAGATTTATCCGGTTGAGGCAAGACTCCGGAAAATAACATATTCGGCGCCGGTACATATGGAAGTGAGTGCTCATATTAACGGTGTGCAAAGAGAATCTTTTACTACCCAGCTGGGCTCAGTACCCATCATGTTAAAATCAAGATACTGTCATTTACACGGATTGACGAGAGACCAGCTTATTCAACAGGGGGAAGACCCTGATGACCCCGGAGGATATTTTATAATAAATGGAACTGAGAGGGTATTGATTAAAGTTGAAGACCTGGCAGCAAATAAATTCCTAGTGGAAAAAACAAAGACCGGACCTTCGCCTTACCAGGGAAAGCTGTTTTCAGAACAAGGTTCATTTAAAATACCACATCTTATAGAGCAACTAAAGGATGGAATAATATATTTATCATTTACGAGAGTAAAAAGAATCCCCTTTGTTATTGTACTAAAGGCTTTGGGGCTTACAAAAGATGAAGAGATTATGCAGTCTATTGCAGGCACGGAGATGGGAGACGATGTATATATTAACCTCCTTGAATTTGCTGATATAAAAACTGAAGATGAAGCTCTTGATTACATTGCCAAAAAGATTGGGATTACCCAGGCAAAGGACATAAGAATTGAGAGAATGAGGGAGTTGCTTGACAAATATTTGCTGCCGCATATTGGAATCAACAAGGCAGACAGGAGGCCGAAGGCACTCAACCTCAGTAAGCTAATAAAAAAGTTCATTATGGTTTCCAAAAACAAGCTGAAGGTAGATGACAAAGATCACTACATGAACAAAAGAGTCAAAATGAGCGGCGATTTGCTTGCTGACCTCTTCAGGGTTAATCTAAAAGTCCTGATCGGCGATATGCTCTATAACTTCCAGAGAATTGTAAAGAGAGGTAAGTTCCCCTCAATCAAGGTAGTTATAAGGGACAAATTGCTGACTCAAAGAATATATTCATCTATTGCAACAGGCAACTGGATAGGGGGCAGAAAAGGTATAAGTCAGAGAATCCAGAGATTCAACCATCTGGATACAGTAAGCCACCTCCAAAGGGTGGTTTCCCCGCTTAGTACCTCCCAGGAAAATTTTGAGGCAAGAGAGCTTCACTGCACCCATCTTGGCAGATTATGCCCAGTTGAAACTCCGGAAGGTACAAATATTGGATTAAGAAAAAACCTTTCACTTCTTGCCGAAGTATCAGGTGAGAGTGATGAAAAAGAGCTTGTTAAGTCGCTTAAAGATTGCGGGCTCAAGGTGGTCAGGTGATTATAAAATGGCTGAAGTATATTTAGATAACAGATTTATTGGAACGGTGGAGGATGCAACCTCTTTTGTGGATAATTTTGTAACAGAGAGAAGAAAATCAAAGATTTCATCCAATGTAAACATACATTATAATTCAGCTAATGATGAGATTTATATTGAAAGCTCTAAAGGCAGACTTAGAAGACCATTAATTGTTGTAAAAGACGGCCAGTCAATGTTTACAGAAAAGCATCTCCACCAGCTTGAAAAGGATGAGATTACATGGGATGATCTTTTCAACCAGGGTGTAATTGAATATCTTGACAGCTCTGAAGAAGAGAATGCACTTGTTGCTTTCAGGGAAGAAGATATTACAAAAGAACACACCCACCTTGAAATATCCCCGCTTACTATGTTTAGTCTTTGTACATCTCTTGTTCCATTTGGAAATCATGCTCCGCCAGCAAGAGTAAACATGGGCTCTAAAAACCAAAAGCAGGCGCTTGGTTTTTATGCTGCAAATTACCTACTTAGAATGGATATGGATGTAAATCTTCTTAATACACCACAGGTTCCTATGGCCCAGTCTGTAATGCATGATATTTCCGATGACAGCAAGCATCCTGCTGGACAAAATATGATAGTTGCAGTTATGAGTTACAAAGGGTATAATATGGAGGATGCAATCATCCTAAATAAGGGCTCTATTGACAGGGGTCTTGCAAGATCAACTTATTACAGACCAATCAGTTCTGAAGAGCTGAGATATTCAGGTGGTCTTATTGATGAAGTAGGCATCCCTGATAAAGATGTCAAGGGATACAGATCAGAAAAGGATTACAGGTATCTTGAAGAGGACGGGATAGTGTATCCTGAGGCAAGGGTACAAGAAGATGATGTAATTATTGGTAAGACCTCTCCACCAAGATTCCTATCCGGTGTGGATGATTACACACTTTCATCCAGTTTGAGAAGAGAATCTTCCAATGCACTCCAGCATGGAGAGAAGGGAATTGTCGACTTCGTATTAATGTCTGAAAATGAGGATGGAAACAAGCTGGTGCAGGTAAGGGTAAGAGATCCAAGAGTTCCGGAAATAGGGGATAAATTCACATCAAGACATGGACAGAAAGGTGTAGTAGGGCTAATTGTAGAAAACGCGGATATGCCTTTTTCATCATCAGGAGTGGTGCCAGATATGATTTTCTCCCCACACTCTCTTCCATCCAGAATGACCATATCACATATGATTGAATTGCTTGGAGCAAAGGCAGGAGCGTTATCAGGAAGATTTGTAAACGGCACTACTTTTGATTCAGAGCCGGAAGAGCAATTAAGGGCTGAGCTTTTAAACCAAGGGTTCAGGGAAAACGGCACTGAAACACTATATGACGGACAAACAGGCGAGCAGTTTAAGGTTAAAATATTTGTAGGCAGCCAGTATTATCTGAGATTGAAACACATGGTAGCAAATAAGCTGCATTCAAGAGCAAGAGGGCCTATCCAGCTTTTGACAAGACAACCTACTGAAGGAAGAGCTTTAGAAGGCGGCCTGAGACTTGGAGAGATGGAAAAAGATGCTTTAGTCTCGCACGGCGCCTCACTTCTCTTAAAAGAGAGGTTTAATTCCGACAACACTATTTTCCCCATGTGCGAGGGATGCGGCCTTGTTGCGGTTTATGATGAGCTGAAGAAGAGGTCTTATTGCCCCGTGTGCGGCGATAATGTGGAAGTCAGCAATATTGAGCTATCATATGCTTTTAAGCTGCTATTGGATGAATTCAAGAGCATGGGTGTTTATCCTAAATTGAATCTTAAGAATAAATTTTGAGGGTTAAAATGGAAGAAAAGTTCGTATCAAAACAGGTAGACAGCATATTATTCGGAATGCTTTCCCCGGGCATGATTAAAAAGATGGCGGCTGCCAAGGTAGTAACTCCAGAACTCTACGATAAAGAGGGTTACCCCGTAGACGGGGGTTTAATGGATATACGTCTGGGAGTAATTGACCCAGGGCTAAGGTGTAAAACCTGTGCTTCAAAATTAAAGGAATGTCCGGGCCATTTTGGATATATTGAGCTTGCAAGGCCAATTGTACACATCAAATATGTGCCTATCTTGTTAGACCTATTGAGAACTACATGCAAAGACTGCGGCAGAATTCTTATCCCTGAAAATAAGATTGATATGTTATTTGTTGATAAAGACAGTACTGATGAAGAAGATGAGGAAGAAGCACAAAGGGACCTTACTTTACTAAGTAGGAAAAAAGTTATGTCATTAATCTCAAAACTAAAAACAACCAACAAATGCCCTCACTGTAAGGCAAAGCAAAAAAAGATATCCCTTGAAAAACCAACCAGTTTCCTTGAAGACGAGAAAAGAATGTCTCCAATTGAAGTAAGAAGCAGACTTGAAAAGATACCAGACAGCGACCTGGAGGCTTTCGGGTTTAATCCAAAATATATGAGGCCTGAGTGGGGAATACTTACAATTCTTCCAATCCCTCCTGTAACCATGAGGCCAAGTATTACGCTTGAAAGCGGAGAGAGAAGCGAAGACGACCTTACTCATAAACTGGGGGATATTGTCAGGATAAATCAAAGACTATTTGAAAATATTAACGCGGGAGCCCCTGAAATAATTGTCGAGGACTTATGGGATCTTTTGCAGTATCATATTTCAACATTTTTTGACAATGAGGTAGCACAGCTGCCCATTGCAAGGCACCGGTCAGGACAACCCCTTAAAACCCTTACTGCAAGAATAAAAAGCAAAGAAGGAAGAATAAGAAACAACCTTGCAGGAAAAAGAACTAATTTTTCAGCAAGAACTGTAATAAGCCCTGACCCTATGATTGACCTCGACGAAGTAGCTATTCCTTATGAAGTTGCAATGAAGCTTACAGTACCCGAGAGAGTTACTCAATGGAATCAGGAATATATGCGAAAATTTGTGGAAAAGGGTCCTAAAGAATATCCCGGGGCGAATTACATTACAAGACCAGACGGCAAGAGGAAAAAAATAACTGATGAGACAAGAGAGCAACTTCTTGAGGAATTACAGCCGGGTTTTGTTGTGGAAAGACACTTAATGGATGGTGACATATCAATATTTAACAGGCAGCCCTCATTACACAGGATGTCAATGATGTGCCACAGGATAAAGGTTTTGCCGCATAAAACTTTCAGAATTAACCCGGCCGTTTGTGCGCCTTATAACGCAGATTTTGACGGGGATGAGATGAACCTGCACATACCTCAGACAGAGGAGGCAATTGCTGAGGCAAAAACACTTGCAACCGTACAAAGGCACCTTATCAGCCCAAGATTTGGGTTAAGTATTATTGGCTGCATACAGGACTCTGTTGCTGGCAACTATGTGCTTACAAAGGATAAAGGGCTTGAAATGACCCGCCAGGAAGCAGTAGACCTTCTGCTGAATATAGGTATAACTGATTTTAAAAAACTCCCAAACAAGGAAGTTGTAAACGGCAAAGAAGTTTTTAGCTGCCTGTTACCTGACGATTTTGATTTTACCGGAAAATCAAAGGACGGAAGTGATGTAATAATAAGGAAAGGAAAACTTCTTGAAGGTACAATGGATAAATCCACTTTGGGTGGGGGTTCAGGACTGCTATTACGAAATCTTCACAAACAATACGGTCCGGAAAAGGCAATGAAAATAATTGGATACTTTTTCAAGATAGGTATTTATACACTGCTTAAAAACGGCTTTACAGCCACCCTGTCTGATGTTGACCTGTCTGAGGAAGCAAACTCAAAAATAAAGGAAACAATAGAAAAATCTGTGAAAGAGGCTTATGACCTTATTGATTCATATCATCAGGGTACACTTGAAGAGTTTCCGGGAAGAACTGTAGAAGAGACTCTTGAGCTAAAGATTTTGCAGCTGTTAAACAAGGCAAGAAACGAGGCAGGAAATGTTGTGGTAAAAAATGTGGACAGAGACAGGTCAATTATTGTTATGACTGACTCAGGCTCAAGAGGAGGGCCTCTTAACGTAGCACAAATGTCTGCATTCGTTGGACAACAGGCATTGAGGGGCAGCAGAATTTCAAAGGGGTATTCTGAGAGAACCCTATCATGCTTTAAGAAAGGCGACCTTGGACCTTCAGCGAGAGGGTTCATTAGCACAGGGTTTAAAGAAGGCCTTAAACCACACGAGTTTTTCTTTGGGGCTATGACAGGGCGTGACTCACTAATGGATACCGCTCTACGAACCCCTAAATCAGGCTATCTTTACAGGAGGCTGGCAAATGCCCTCCAGGATATTAAGGTCGAATACGATGGAACAACCAGGGATGCAAATGAGATGATAATCCAGTTCCAGTATGGTGAAGATGGTATAGATGTCTCTAAAAGCCAGGGCGGCAAACTGGATATTTCAAGCCTAATAAATCAGGTGAAGGGTTAAAAATGGATAAACTCATACAAGAATATGAAGGCAGACTGCCTGCCAAGATACTCGAGGAGATTCAAGAGTATAAATCAGAGTTAAATAAAACCCAGCTTAAGAAGGTGCTGGAGCTTGCAGCAGAGGAATATGAAGCCATGCAGGTACATGCCGGTGAGGCTGTGGGCCTTGTGGGAGCTCAATCTATTGGAGAGCCAGGTACGCAGATGACACTTAACACTTTTCACTTTGCAGGTGTGTCTGAGCTAAACGTAACAATGGGCCTGCCGAGAATAATTGAGGTTCTTGATGCCTCTAAATCGATTGCCACACCAATGATGGAAATTTATCTGCAAAAGCCATATTCACAAGGCAAAGATATCAAAGAAATAGCAACAAAGGTAAAAGAGACTCTCTTGAATGAAATTGTTGATGAAATAAGCGTTGATATTTCAAAACTTTCAATTGAGATTATCCCAAACAGTGAGAAGATTAAGACCCATGGGCTCACTATAAACTCTGTTGCAAAAGCAATAAATGACAACACCAAAGGTTTTAGTGTGAAATCCTCATCAGAGAGCATTACTATTACACCAAAGGCAAAACATGAGGATTTAAATGAAGTATTCAAAGTGAAAGAAAAGCTCAAGGAGCTTTACATTTCAGGTATAAAGGGTATAAAGCAGGTCCTGCCTGTAAAGAGAGGAGAAGAATTTGTTATAGTTACCGCAGGGACAAATCTAAAAGAGATAATCAAACATGAGTTTGTTGACCCTTACAGGACATTTTCAAATGACATCCATGAGATGAGGACAATCTTTGGAATTGAGGCTGCACGGCAAACGATTATAAATGAATTAACAAAAATAATGGAGGCACAGGGCCTAAATGTTGATTTAAGACATCTTTTGCTTGTTGCCGACATTATGTGCTCATCAGGGGAAATAAAAGGCATTACCAGATATGGAGTAGTCTCAAGAAAATCAAGTGTCCTTGCAAGAGTATCATTTGAAACTCCAATAAAACACGTAATTACCGCCTCACTAAAAGGAGATGTTGACCCATTAAAAAGTGTAATAGAAAATGTTATGCTGAACCAGCCAGTGCCTATAGGCACAGGTCTTACAAAACTTGTAGCTAAGAATCAATGATAAAAATGGCAGAAGAAAATACAAATGAAAAAAATATTCAGGAGATTAAGGAGCTTTTGAAGACAGACAAGATTATATTGGGAACCGAAGAAACCTTCAAAGAAATGAAGAAAAACAACATAAGCGCAGTGTATTTGTCTTCCAATGTTCCAAAAGATACACAAGACAGCATAAATCACTACTCAGAGCTTTGCGGAGCAAAGGTTATAAACCTTTCTGTTCCAAATGATGAGCTGGGAGTATTATGCCAGAAGCCCTTTTACGTTTCAGTACTTGGAGTACGAAAATAAAGGTGTATTTTTTTGAAGATTAAATACAATAATGAGCTAATTAAGGTAATGAGCCTTTTTAATAGCATTACGCAGGCCAAATTAAAGGATTATATTGTTGATGACAATGGCCAGTCCATCTTCGTTGTAGAGCAAAATGAAATAGGCAAGGCAATTGGTAAAAAGGCCTCAAATGTAAAATTACTTGAGAATAAACTTAACAGAAAGATTAAAATAGTAGAATTTAACCCAGAGGTTTTGCAGTTTATAAAAAACATTGTATTTCCATTAAAACTGCAGAATGTAGAGCTTGAGGACAAAACTGTAAAAATTGAGGCTCCGGATACTAAAACACGGGGTCTTTTAATCGGACGCTCTGCAAAAAACCTTAGGAATATTGAAAAGATTATAAAAAGATACTTTGATATTGAAGAAGTCAAAATAATTTAGAGGTTAAAAATGGCAAAAAAAGCAACAGGACTTAATGCTGGAGCAACACTTCAGAAGAGAAGACATACATTCAGAAAGAGTAATAAAAAATTCATAAGAAGGCTATTTGGGCTAAAGAACAAGTCAGACCCACTGAAAGGTTCGTCCCAGGCCAAAGGAATTGTACTTGAAAAGATCCAACTGGAGGCTAAACAGCCTAACTCCGCTATGAGAAAATGTGTAAGAGTACAACTTGTTAAAAATGGCAGACAAATAACTGCATTCCTGCCAGGTGACGGGGCTACAAAGCTCGTTGATGAGCATGATGAGGTTGTAATTGAATGCATTGGGGGTAGAATGGGAAGAGCAAAAGGAGATATTCCCGGTGTCAGATGGAGAGTAATCAAGGTAAATGAACAATCACTGGAAGCCCTTTTAAGGGGAAAACTTGAAAAGGCGAGGAAATAAAGATGGCAGAAATCAAGGCATTTAACAGATGGAGTATGGAAGGGATTAAAGTTGAAGACCCAGGTCTTCAAAGATACATAACCCTTGACCCTAAGATTGTACCAAGAACAGGGGGAAGATATGCAAGAAACAGGTTTCACAAATCTAAGATGTTTATTCTTGAAAGACTTATGAATAAGCTGCAAAACCCCGGACATAAAGGGAAAAAGCATTTTAAGACTTCAGGGCATTGCACAGGCAAGGGAAGCAAAATCTATAATATCATGGAAAGCACTCTTGAACTAATTGAGCAAAAGACTGGCAAAAACCCAGTAGAAGTTGTTGTAAAAGCAATTGAAAATTCCTGCCCCCGTGAAGAAATCTTAATGATTGAATACGGCGGAGCCCATTATCCAAGACCTGTGGAGGTTGCTCCACAGAGAAGAGTGGATTTTGCCCTAAGACAGCTTGTCCAGGCCTCATACCACAAATCCTTTAACTCAAAAAGGGACTTTGTTGATGTGTTTGCAAACGAGTTAATGGGTGCTTACAACTTAAGCAATCAGGTAACAGCCATTGCAAAGAAAAATGAGGTTGAGCGCCAGGCTGACAGCTCAAGGTAAACTTTTCAAAAAAATTATATTTTTTTCAGTATTTCTTGCATAATATTTATTAAGCAAATTTACATTCACTCCAGTATGGCATTTTCAAAATCATTTCCAAAGGCAACAGACAAAACAGTTTACCCAAAATGGGAGGAAGTGTTCTTAACTAAAGCAGAGGAAGAAGAGCAGGAGAGAATTTCAAGACAGGAAAATCTTGAATGCATAAAGCAGTGTATAGATGATGCAAAAGAAATTTTCCGGGAGAAACAATTAAAGCCTTATCAATCAGATGTAATTAACGCTGCAGTAGCCCTTTTTGAAAAAAGGGCGAGCCATACAATCTTTTATAAGGAAAATAAGGCTAAAGAAAAATTTGATGCGCAACATCACTAAATATTCACAAGCTTTTTAAATTGTCTTTTTTTCTTAACCCTGATGCAAACTATACTTGTTACAGGCGGGGCGGGTTATATTGGAAGTGTTGCTGTCCGGAGCCTGATTGAGCAGGATTACAAAGTAATTGTTATTGATAACCTTTCAAAAGGAAAGCCGGAACTTGTAAATGAAAAGGCAATATTATACCCAATAGACCTTGCTGACATAAACAAGCTAAACGAAGTTTTTGAAAACAACACAATCTCCGCTGTTATTCATATTGCGGCGTATAAGTCAGTTGAAGAATCAATGCAGGACGGGCCAAAATACTCGGATAATATTAAAGGCACAATTAATCTTCTTAATGCTATGGTTAAGCATAATGTTTGCAAATTAATTTACTCATCCTCAGCGGCAGTTTACGGCATGCCTGAAAAAGAGGTAATTGATGAGGAAACTCCGACTAACCCAATTAATTATTACGGCTTTACAAAACTAGAGTGCGAAAAGATAATTGAGTGGTATGCCAACATTCACCATATAAAATTTGTTTTCTTAAGATATTTTAATGTAGCAGGCGATGTTTTGGGCTATGTTGACCCAAACCCCCAAAATGTGTTGCCAATTATAATGGAGGCTGTAACAGGGAAAAGAGAAAAGTTTACCATATTTGGCGAGGACTACAATACACGCGACGGTACATGTGTAAGGGATTATATACATATACAGGATTTAATTGATGCCCATATAAGGGCCTTATCACTGGAAAAAAACAGTATAATAAATCTTGGAACATCAATGGGAACAAGTGTAAAAGAGCTACTGAAGGCTGCAGAAGAAGCTACAGGCAAACATATAAGAAAACAAACAGGTAAAAGAAGAAGCGGTGACCCGGCATGTCTTGTAGCAACTAACAAGCGCGCAGAAGAGCTTATAGGGTGGCACCCCCGCAAAAGTATAAAGGATATTATAGAATCAACCTACAAGGCGTATCTAAATGAAATACGAAAAAGAGACTGAAAAAGCAATAAGCTTAGTAAAAGAAGCTGGCAAAGAGGCAATGAAGATTTACTCAGGAAGATGTGAAATTGAAACAAAAGAGGATGAAAGTCCACTTACAAATGCTGATAAAACATCCCATAATATTCTTGTAGACGGCCTCTCAGAGTTTGGCTATGGAGTTGTTTCAGAAGAAGCAGAAAACATAAATCCAAAAGAAAGAATGCAATGGATTATTGACCCCCTGGATGGAACAATGGATTTTATACAAAAAACAGGAGAGTTCTCAATTATGGTGGCTTTGGTTGATAATGGTGTTCCAGTAGTGGGCATAGTTTATGCTCCTGCAGTCAATAAACTCTGGTATGCAGTTCAGGGAGAAGGGGCATACCTGATCCATGAGGATGTGGAAAAAAGAATAAATGTTTCCAAAATTGAAGCGGTTGATGAGTACAGACTGGTAATCAGCAGAAACCACTTTAAACAAAATGACAAGGATGTTGCAGACCGCCTTGGGATCAGCAGGTTTAAAAAGATGGGGAGCGTGGGGGTTAAATTTTGTGCAATTGCTGAAGGGAAAGCTGAGCTTTGTGTTTACACAACTTCAAAAATGGGTGTCTGGGATGACTGCGCCTCTCATGTAATCCTAAAGGAAGCAGGAGGGGAAGTTTTTGATATTTACGGTAATGAGCCAACATACAATCTTAAAACAAGAAGAATGGAAAATGGCTTTATAGGAACAAACGGAAAAAACAAAGATAAGATACTCGAATCAATCAGGCAGGGGTTGTAAAATGAGTGGATTTGTCTTGTGGTTTACAGGGCTTTCAGGTGCAGGTAAAAGTACAGTTGCGCAGAAAGTGGCTGAAAGGCTTAAAGAACGGAATGTAAAGTTTGAAGTTCTTGATGGGGATGAAGTAAGGGAAAACTTAACAAGAGACCTTGGATTTAGTAAAGAAGACAGAGATGAAAACATAAGAAGAATTGGTTATGTGGCAAAATTATTATCAAGAAATGGCGTAGGGGTTTTAACTGCATTCATATCACCATACCAGAAGATGAGGGATTATGTGCGAGAGCAAACCACAAACTTTATTGAAGTTTATGTCAATGCCCCACTAAAGACATGTGAAGAGCGTGATGTAAAAGGTTTATATAAAAAGGCAAGAGAGGGAAAAATTGATATGTTTACAGGAATATCAGACCCTTATGAAGCCCCGGAAAACCCTGAAATTGAGCTGAAAACCGACTCAGAAAGCCTTGAAGAGTCAACTGAAAAAATTATTAGTTATCTGGAACAAAGAGGGATATTAAAATGACTAAGAGGGCAGTTTTTGTTGGAAGATGGTGTCCCTTTCATAAGGGCCATCTGGCTATTATGCAACCAAAAATCGATGAAGGCAAACCTCTCCTTATTCTTGTAAGAGACACGCATTATGATATTTACCCTGCAGAAATGCGCAAACGAATGATTGAAGCTGCAATGGCGAAGCTAAAGGTTGATGCAAAGGTAATGATTATAGATGATATTGAAAGCATTAATTATGGAAGAGGAGTAGGGTATGAAATTAATGAAGTTGAGGTTGATAATCATGTCCAGAGCATCTCGGCAACAGATATCAGAAAAAAAATAGACAAAAAAGATAACAGCTGGAAAGAGTATGTGGCCCCCGGAGCAGATAAGGTTCTGGAAGATTATTTAACCAAGAATGGCGTAGTAGTATGGCTTACGGGACTTCCAAAGGCAGGGAAAACATCAATTGCCAATCTTGCAGCAGACATGCTTATGAAAGCCGGATACAGGACCGAAAGCCTTGACAGTAATGTTATAAGAAAAAGAATAACAAACGACTTAGGATATACAAAAAAGGACAGGGAAACAAATATAGAGAAAGCAACTTTCATTGCTCAATTATTGGCAAGAAACGGAGTTATTGCAATCAGCTCATTTATTACCCCTTATGAATCTATAAGAGAAAAGGTAAGACATACTATTGAAAAGAAAGCCAGGTTTATTGAGGTCTACGTAAAAGCAAGTGTTGATGGCTGCAAAAGAAGGGATGAGGAAGGATTATATGAAAAAGCTGAAAGAGGGGAGCTTAAAGGATTCACAGGTGTTGACGACCCCTTTGAAGAGCCAAAGCAGCCTGAACTTGTACTTGATACGGATAAAAACTCAATTGAGGAGTGCAGCCAAAAACTGGTTGACTACCTTATTCCGCTTATATAAGGTGTGCAAATGAAAATATTAATAACAGGGGCAGCAGGATTCATTGGTTTTCATACTTGTATGAAACTCCTTGCAAGAGGAGATACTGTAGTGGGGGTTGATAATTTCAATGATTATTATGACCCCGAGCTAAAGAAGGCCCGCGCTTCCCAATTAAAATCTGAATTCGAAACGGATATTATTGAAGCTGATATTTCTGATTATAATGAGATGAAGAAAATTTTTCAAGCACATAAATTTGACAAGATATTTCACTCAGCAGCCCAGGCAGGTGTGAGGTATTCAATTGAGAATCCTTTCGCCTATGAAAAGTCAAATATTCTTGGCACCCTTAATTTACTTGAGCTATGCAGACACTTTGGAGTTAAAGATTTTATTTTCTCTTCCTCCTCTTCTGTCTATGGCAATAATGAGAAGCTGCCTTTTTCAGAAGATGACCAGGTGGATTATCCAATATCCATTTATGCTGCAACAAAAAAGTCCAATGAAGAGATGTGTTTTACATATTCTCATCTATACGGATTAAACTGCACTTGCCTTCGATTTTTTACAGTATACGGGCCATGGGGGAGGCCTGATATGGCTTTATTTAAGTTTACAAAAAACATACTCAAAGGAAAACCAATTGAAGTTTACAACCATGGCGAAATGGCAAGGGATTTCACATACATTACAGATATTGTTAATGGTGTGGAGTCGGCAATTGACAATCCTTTCAGATATCAGATATTTAATCTTGGGAGAGGGCAACCTGTAAGACTTACTAAATTTATTGAAGCACTGGAAAACTCACTTGGTGTTTCTGCAGAGAAAAATATGCTGCCCTTGCAGCCCGGAGATGCAAAAGAAACAGCAGCAGATATAACAAAAGCAAAACAGAAATTAGGATATGAACCAGAGGTTACAATAAAAGAAGGTGTAGATAATTTTGTTAAGTGGTACAGGAATTACTATGAAGTTTAACCAGTATAAAACAACTAATAAAAATGGATAACACTTTTCTATTAAAATAATATAATAACTATTGGCTGGTTAAAAGCCGTATTTCTCTTGGCATAAAATGAATAGAATTAATCCCTTCCAACACCGATGTAAGTAAACCCAAGTTCTTTTAATTCTCCAGGATTATATATGTTTCTAGCGTCGACAACAATAGGGATGTTCATTAGTTTTTTTATTTGTTCAAAATCAGGATTCCTGAATTCATCCCATTCTGTTACAACAATCAATGCATCACAACCCTTGACTGTATCTATGTTTTTCTTACAAAAATTTACGTTTTTGAGAACTTCCTTGGCGTTATCTTCAGCAACAGGGTCAAAAGCATTAATTTTTGCCCCCTCTTTTTGTAGTTTTTTTATTATTTCTATTGAAGGCGCCTCCCTTATATCATCAGTCTTCGGTTTGAAGGCCATTCCCCAGACAGCAATATTTGTGCCATTTAAGTCCATTAAATTTTTTAGTTTATCCACAACAACAGTTTTTTGCCTCTCGTTTATTGAATCAACCGCCTCAAAAAGCTCTGCAGGGCAGTTTTGCTCTTTTAATGTTGAAATCAGCGCTTTAACATCCTTTGGAAAACAGCTCCCTCCGTAACCTGCTCCTGCCTGAAGGAACCGGGGACCGATTCTTCCATCAAGGCCAATCCCTCTCGAGACTTCCTTGATGTCTGCCCCAACCTTCTCGCATAAATGAGAAAGCTGGTTCATAAAACTAATTCTTGCCGCAAGCATAGCATTAGCTGCATATTTTATAAGCTCCGCACTTTTTACGTCAGTAAAAACAATAGGCCTGTTTGCCCGTGCAACATCCTTATATATGGACTCCATTATTTTTTTTGCTTTCTCACTTTCAACGCCAACAATTATCCTGTCAGGATTCTGGAAGTCATATATTGCTCTTCCCTCCTTAAGAAATTCCGGGTTGGAGACTACATCAAACTCATAATTTCCATTAAGATTATCTTTAACTATTTTTTTTACTTTATCAGCAGTTCCAACAGGGACTGTGCTTTTGTTCACCACAACCTTATATTCATTCATATTTTTTCCAATAGAAGCTGCAACATCCCAGACAGCATTTAAATCAGCATCCCCCCTTTTTGTGCCGGGTGTTCCAACTGCAATGAAAATTACTTTTGCAGCTTTTACAGCGGCTTCAGAATTGGTTGTAAAGCTAAGCCTTTCTTCTTCAATATTTTTTTGTAAAATATCTTCAAGCCCGGGCTCATAGATAGGGGATTTCCCTTGTTTTAGCTCGTCAATTTTTCCCGGGTCAATATCCACGCAGCAAACGTCATGTCCCATATTTGCAAGACATGCCCCTGTGACAAGCCCTACATACCCACTACCAAACATAGCAATCTTCATATTATCCTTCCTCAATAATCTGAAAAGATAAAGAATTTATAAAGTTAATTAAACTTTGGTTGAGGGTTTTTCCAGCCAAGATTTTAGAAAACTTATTTCAGGCTCTTAATCTCATCGTCGGTAGGGGTAATATTTACAAAGGATGCGATAAACATTACCAGAAATATTGTACAGAAAGCAACTCCAAGGGAAAAACCAAAGTCGGTTCCCCCAGTATTAAAGCTTTGAGGGAACATACTGCTAAACACTCCTTCTGCTGTGTATACTATTGATACGATAAAGCCGATCAGGCTTATTACCATCGCTGTAGGTGGTGCTAGAGGTTTTGGCATATTATAAATGATAAAGATAAGGTTATAAATAGTTTTTTGATTATCCTTAAGTGATAATTACTGCAATTGTTAAAAAAGGTTTTTAAATGCTCAAAAAATACCCTCCAAAAGAATGAAATACCATTTTATCAGCTCAATTGTTACAATTATTGTATTCACACTGGCTGTTGCCCTGCAGTCATTTGAGATAAGGGTAATCCTGCTAATTCCCTCCCTGATATTATTTTACCTGACATTATTTCTTTTTGCTGTTGATTATGACCAGCTATCAATGAAAGAGTGGGAAAAAAAGGAAAAAAAGGTTTATGAGGAGGCATACCTGGATTTTGTAGAAGAATATTACAAAAAGAGTGAAAATAAACGAAAAAAGCATAAATCTCAACAAAATTGATGCATGCTTTTATTTTATTTATCTGGCAGAATTATTTTTTATATACGTAAATTAATTTCTTTTCACTAGACACTGGACATCTTCTTGTGAGATATTTAAATGAGTTCTGCCCTATGTGATGTAGGTCGAAAATTGACCGAGACTCCTCCCCGGGAAAAAGCCGGGGATGAAATAAAATGCGAAAAGCAAGGAGGTGTTTTGAAAAATGGAAAACAACAAGTATAAATTGGAAACAAGCCAGGAAGGCTACAATAAAAAGGGGCCTTTAAAAAGTTTTAAGGCCGGACCCATTAGGGCTACTATCTGGGAAAATCCTACAGGAAAAGAGGATTCTTCAACATTCAAGAGCATTTCTCTTGACAGGATTTACAAGGACAAAGAAGGCCAATGGCAAAAATCATCAACTCTCAGAATAGGTGATCTGCCTAAGGCATCAGTAGTGCTTAATAAGGCTTATGAGTACCTGGTCACAAACCCTGGCCAGGATACAGCCGGAAGCCAGGCATAATTCCAAAAAAGATTTTTGGAAATTGTCCACAGATAAGGTGCTTTTTCGGATAAGCACTGACTTTTTTTATTTTTTGATTTATATTTTCAGAAAAATGCAAAATACAAATATTAAGCACAAAGAATTATAAATGAAAAGGTGATACTAATGTTAGCAAAGAATGCGGTGAATGAAATGGAAAATGCTCCCAAAGAGGAGAAAAAGAATGGAAAAACTATACTGGATCTACCAGGGGTAGGGGCAGCAACTGCTGATAAACTAAGTGCAGTAGGATATTCTGATTTATTATCAGTAGCAGTAGCAAGCCCGGGTGAAGTTGTTGATGCAACGGGCTTAAGCGAAAGTGCTGCAAGAAAAATGATTAATGCTGCCCGGGATGCTCTTGAGATGGGCTTTGAAGACGCTGATTCCATTATGGAAAAACGTGAAACAATAGAGCGGATTTCAACAGGGAGCAAAGCTTTTGATGAATTACTGGGCGGTGGATTTGAGACAGGCTCAATTACTGAAGTTTTCTCAGAATTTGGTGGAGGCAAAACACAGCTTGCCCACCTGCTGTCTGTAAATATACAAAACCTCAAAAACGAAACTGACCCTGTTGCAGTCTATATTGACACAGAAAATACATTCAGGCCTGAAAGAATAAAGCAATTTGCAGTTGGCTCCGGAATTGACCCAGATTTCGCCTTAAAACATATAAAGGTAGCAAGGGCTTATAATTCAGACCACCAGATGCTCCTGGCAGAAAAGGTAGAAGAATTGATTAAAGAAAAAAGCCTTAATGTTAAGGTCGTAGTGGTTGATTCCCTAACAGCCCACTTCAGGGCAGAGTTCATCGGGAGAGGAACGCTTGCTGAAAGACAGCAAAAGTTAAACAGGCACATGCACACTCTTCTTAAACTGGCAGACAAATATAATCTTTCAGTATTTGTAACAAACCAGGTAATGGCCAAACCTGACCAGTTTTTTGGTGATCCAACCGCAGCGATAGGAGGACATATTGTTGCGCATGCATCCACATTCAGGATATACATGAGAAAAGGTAAAAAGGGATGCAGGGTCGCTAAACTTGTTGACAGCCCTAACCTTCCTGACGGAGAGTGCAGTTTCTTCGTAACTGAAGAAGGTTTAAAAGACATGTAATTTTTTTTTAATTTCTTAATGCAAAGGCAAACACATAATCATTAGCAGTAACTGCCCAAAGCTGATATTCCTGCATATCCTGTCCTTCAATCAACAGCCCCTCACTTCTTAACATGCCCCGGTCGTGAATATATTCATCCTCGAGTATAAATTCAACTGTGTTGTATATTTTTCTAAAAGGAATATCAAGCTCTATTTCATAATAGTCTTCATACATTGCCTGATTTCTGCTCTCTATCCTATAAAAATTCTCAATTTCAAACCTTGTTGTCTTAGCAAAACTTACATCAATTGACAAATTTCCCGGTGTTACGTTTTTTCCGGGAAAGTCAAGCTCTGCGCATTCCTTTATTCCCTTTTTTAATTCTTTGCTAAGGTTTTGTTTAATATTATTCAATGAAGGCATGGAATCAAGATATGCTGTAAACGCAACTTCTTCCCTGAACATGCCACCTGTCTGTCCCGCAAGCTTCATCGCCCTTTCTGCCTTTTTTTCCGCACAATCCTGCATATAATATTCTACATCATTATTACTCTCAATTGATGAGTTATTCTCAGGCAGGCTAAAAATGAAAGTAATAGTTAAAAGCAACAAGAGACCGATTACAACAAATAAAGTTACCTGTCCTCTCCTCACTTGAACCAATCCTCAAGTTTTTCAAAAAGGCCCTGATCATACATTATTAACTTGTTTTCAGGAAGCTTCCTGTAAACGTTCATTTCATTAAACTCAATTTCTGAGTTAATTTCCTGAAATAAGGCAGGTTTTATAACTCCTGAAAATTTATATCTGCAGTATTCACGGCAATCAACTTCAACCCCCCTGTAATAAAATATCCCGTCTCCTGAGTAGGTAACATTAAAGAGATTCATTTGCCGATCCATCTCAAGCATGAAACTGCCATTACCCTCAATAATATTTGTAAAAAGCTCATTTTTTTTCCTTTCATATTCAAACACACCATCAAGCCCGATAATATTTTCGGAAAACCCCAGGGTGGCGCAATTAGAGCAGTTTTTATCTTCAAAAAATATGGTGAAATTACTTTCAGAGCTAGGCAAAAATATGCCAAATGGTTCTGCCTTACCCCCTTCATAAGTATACCTGCTTCCTGCACCAAGCCTTACAACATTAATACCAAATCCCTCATCAACTACTTCGGGAGTCCCTTCAAGACTAAGATTTACTTTATTATCTGCCTTTTTTATTTTAAGGGTATCATTCCTGTCAAGCCAAACACTGAAATTATGATCCTCAAAATCCATTGAGTTTTCATCAGTATCTGAGCGAAATACTGCACTTTCAAGGCTTTGGTTGTTAAAATATACAGAAGAGTTTGATAAATTTTTTAATAGAGACTGGTTTTTTAAAGCAAGGTGGCCTGAAGCAAATGAGAGATTATTTTCCAGAAACTGGGCAGAAGTTGCATTTGTTAAAGTAAAAAAACTTGTGTTTATAATCTTTGCCTCTTCAATCTTAAAATTATCATTTGAAAACGCCTCAATTTTAGCCCCATCCAGGCTTACATTATTAACTATTATATTTTCCTCTTCAATAATCAGGCTATTTACACCAGTCAGGGCATCAAGAGGAAGCTTGTTTTTTCCAATGTGTAATGTCTTATTGATTATACTAAAATTCATGTTTTCAGGATATTCAAATACAGGTATCTCATAACCTTTCCTTGCAAGCACTTCTTTTAGCACTTCAGGCTCAAACTCCCCAAGACCCTTCATCTTATCTTCGTCATAAAAATAGGAAACTGTTGCTTCAACCATCTCATCAAAAGAAAGGCCTCCCATCATGTTGGTTATGTCTCCGGGGTTATAGTTCTCCCAGAATTTATTTGTGTTTTCCTCTGTTGTTACTTTCCTGAAAAATTCCCTATCCAGCTTACCTGCATATTTTCCAAAATTATTGTAAATTTGTGATTGTTTTTCCCACTCGAGATTGTTGTAAAAATAAATGAATTTATCCCGCGTAATATTAATAAACTCCCTGTTTTCCTTTTTTGTGATTTCAGAGAAGGGGATATTTTTAAAACTATTAAGCTTATTGAAGACCTCGCCCTTTTTTTCAGCGGTTAAATTTGCCAGATTTTCTTGTGTACAGTTGTTAAGGTCGCAATATGAGGCTATCTGGGTTGTGTTACACTCGTTAAAGCTTTTCTCAAAATTGCATTCCCCCGCTACTATTTGTATTGCAAAAAGCATTGAGAGGATGAGGATAAAAAATTTACGCATATATTTTATTCCTCTTAATTTATATTTAAATAGGTTTCGAAAGCCATCTTCCGCTTTAAGATGAAGGGATTTTTCAAAATCTTTAAATACTAGAAATTTTTATACTTTTATATTGTAGTTTAGGTGAAAAAAGTATGTATGGAAATAATAGGTATGGAGACGGGCCAAGAGCGCCAGTCAGTGTTGGTGATGAGTTGAACGTTACAATTGAAGCCGTCGGCGAAAAAGGCGATGGAATTGCCAAAAAAAATGGCTTTGTTCTCTTTGTTCCAAATGTAAAGGAAGGAGACAATGTCAAAATAAAAGTAAACAAAGTCCTCAAAAAGGTAGGCTTTGCTGATGTTGTGGGAAAAGCTGAAGAGTCTGGACAGGAGGCTGAAGAGGAGCCAGAGGATGCCGGACAGGACAGCCAGGAAATCAGCGAAGAAGAAATGGCAAACGACAGCGAGGATTTTGGGGAAGAGTCATCTGAAGCTGAGGACATAGAAGAGCCTGAGGATAACCAGAAATCAGCTTATGACGAGGAACTTGACGACACAGGCAAAGAGTCATCTGAAACAGAGGATATTGAAGAGCCTGATGACAGCCAGGAACCTTCTGATGAAGAAAAACAATAATTTTTTACTAATTTTTTATCTTCTGCAATAATCTTATATATTATTGAATCCTATTACTATTACATGCGGCTTTTTATAGCTCTGGATGTTAATAGCGAAGTAGAACAGTATCTTAATAACATCAACAGACAACTTGACAAAGGGTATGCTAAATTAAAACCTGTAGCAGGCTATCATATAACCCTTAAATTCTTAGGAGATACAGAGCCTGAGAAGGTAAAGCAAGCTTTAGCTAATATTAGCTTTACACCTTTTGAGCTTATAACAAAAGGCCTGGGACATTTTGGCAAAAGGGTAATATGGGCCGGTGTCGAGCCAAAAGAGCCAGTTATTGAATTACAAAGAGAGATTGATAAAGAGCTTTTTAAGATAGGCTTTGAAAGGGAAAAAAAGTTTCATCCCCATATAACAATTGCCAGGGTTAAGAAATTGTTCAATTCAAAAGGGCTGATGGCTACATTGAAAGATATAAAGAAGGAAGAGATTCCACTAAAAATATCATCAATAGTTCTATATCAAAGCCAGCTCACCCCACAGGGACCGATTTATAGTGTTGTTAAAAGGTTTAAAGCCTGCTGAAAATACAAAACATTTAAAAAGAGATGCGCATTCCTGAGCAGAACAAAGCCAAAATATGCACCTGGGCTTGGGCTGCATATAGGGCCGTCTGAGGCAAGAAAAAAGACGGACAAAGAAATGAGGTTATAAAATGAGCGAAGAAGATTTTTTAGTGCCTACAAAACAGTATCTAAAAACAGGGATACATATTGGAACAAAGTTCAGGACAAAGTACATGGAACCTTTTATATACAAGACAAGGCCTGACGGGCTTTCTGTTCTTAATCTTAAAAAGATTGACGAAAGGCTCAGGGTTATGATAGATTTTATCTCCAGGTATTCCCCGCAGGATTTAATTCTTGTAAGCAGAAGAGAAAACGGCTGGAAGGGCTTGAGGCTGTTTCACGAAATTACCGGTGCAACAGTTTTTCCGGGAAGATACCCACCAGGGATACTCACGAACCCTAACCTTGAAAATTTCAGGGAAGCTAAGCTTGTGTTTGTAACAGACCCATGGCCTGACAGGAATGCAGTAATTGAAGCACTCAAGATTGGAACACCTGTTGTTTCTCTTTGTGATACAAACAACCAATCAAATAATATTGACCTGGTTGTTCCTTGTAACAATAAGGGTAAAAAAAGCCTTGGGCTGGTGTTTTATCTTCTCGCGAGAGGATATATGCTAAAGCAGGGATTAATTAACAGTGAAGAAGAGTTCAAGTACACAGCTGATGACTTTACAGAAGACTAAGAGACACCACAACACAATGTCAAGGCATGGCTACCAACCTTGCCCACATGTGTGTTTTCAACTGTCTTCATTCCAATTATTTCATTTGCATCGCAGTCATCATTAGAAGTTACCTTACATTCAATTGTAAGGCCGCTTGTAAGCTCGCCACATAAGGAATGCTGGAAATTGGAGAGGGAGCCGTTTTCAACATGCGAGCCACCGGGAAGGTTGCGATGAAGCCCTAATACTTTTTCTCCGGAGGAGCAGGTTTTACTGCTCTCAATGTCCCAGCTAAGATCTACAGAAGGGCTTACCTCTTCTTTACAGCATAAGTCATAAGGATAGTTGTTTACTCCACCCGGCTCTTGAACATGTGATTCCTCGTGCTCTGCAAGAGAAAGAATTGCTTTATAGCCTGATTTGCATGAGCCGGTCCCATGCTGGTCTTCATGGTCTTCAATATAACATCCGAAGTTGCATGCGTCCCCATTACGCGGGTTACCATCACAGTCATGGTCTACTGCATTACACTCTTCCTCCATACCAGGATTTATATCAGAGCGGGTATCATCACAATCATCGGCAAAAGTATCAGGGGGCTGACACCACTCTGGCTCACTGCCTGAATAATCAATACCTGTGTAGCCATCACTATCATTATCCGGGCAGCAGTCTGTATCAGCGCCGTCGATTTTACCGTCACAGTCATTATCAATCTTATCTGTGCAGTTAGTCTCATTCTCCTCACAACTACACGGGGCTTTCCCACAAATTACCGGCCTGTCGTTTATTTTTTCAACCATAATTTTTCCTGTGTGAAGAGAATCATTTAGCACATACCCGTATACAGGCGCTCTGGAAAGATACACATACTCCTTATCGCCTTCCGCCTGAAAAACAATAATATTATCATCATGGACATAAATCTTATTAACCCTTTGCGGGAGCTCCACTTCAAGTGTTTTCCTGTAGGGGCCGGTAGAGTAATATGCTTCTTCTGCATATCTTGAAATTTTTTCACCAATACTGTTTACTTTCGCCTGGACTGCCTCATCTTCATAGCTGCTCTGTTGAGAAAAAAAGTAGTATGTAACGCCACCTATCATAATTAAACTAATAAAAACTACCATAGTATATTCTAAAGCTATCTGTGACCTCTTTTTTGAAAACATCCTGTTTATTAAATTTATGAAACTTTATATTTAAATAATTTTTTAATATTATACAAAATCTATTTAAATTATCGTTGAAACAATATTTTTTTATGAATAGCAAAATACATTTTTATTTGTCGACAATCTTTTTGTTCCTGGGATTTTTTGTACTTATGGCGGCATTTTTGGATGAGCCAGGTCAGGCGGATATTAACGCGAAATTCATCTCCCCGCAGTTTGAATGCAGTGACAAAACTCCTGTAGGGGAATGTTCAAAAGAGCATTTGGGCAATATGTGCAAATTAGAAAAAGAAGGTCCGCGTCTTAGCTATTCTCCCAAGTGCTATGAATAAAACTTCGATAAAACTTGTAAATTATTACTCATTCTATAGTGGTTATAAAAGCAAACTTTTTAAATAAAATATATATCCCCTTTCACATATTGGGTGGTTTATAATGGAAAAAAATATTACTGTAATTCCAGGAGACGGCATAGGTCCCGAGATAACAGATGAGGCAATGAAAGTTCTTGATGCGGTTGCAAAAGTGCAGGGGCATAAATTCAATTATAATTTTGCCGACATGGGCGGAGTCGCATATGATAAAGCAATTGCAAACATGTCAGAAAAGGAAAAGAGCTCAATTGATGAGTGGGATGATGAAGAAAAAAGAAAACTTACACTGCCCCGGGAAGCAATTGATGCAATGGATTATGCCCGTGATACAAGGGGCGCAGTATTATTTGGCTCGGTTGGAAGAAGTGATCTCCCGAAAAGATCAGCAGAACTTGCACTTTTAGGGATGAGAAAAAGATATGATGTAGTTAACCAAAGACCCTTTATTATTGACCCGTTGCTTGCCCACAATTCAATGCTTTTCAGATCTCCTCAGAAGGTAGAAGGGTTTGAAATCATAAGCCCGCGGGGCTCTTTATATAACGGCCAAACCAGGCAAGAAGACAACAGCCACTCTACAAGAAAGCAGTTTAGCATAAGTGATCTGGAAAAAACAATTACAGATGCATTTGAAAAATCAATAGAAACTGGCAAAAGTGTATTGTGCGCATCAAAATATAATGTTTTGGTTTCTGAAAAGATGCTAAGTGATGTGTTTGAAAGAAAAGCCAAAGAATATGATGGTAAAGTTGAATTAAATTACTGGTCAAACAAAGGACAATTAATAATAGATAATGCAGGGATGCAGATTGCAGCTAACCCTCAAAGGTATACAAATACAATAGTGATTGCTGATGCGATGTTTGGAAGTTTCCTCCAGTCAATTATTGACGTTGTAAACGGCAGCAAGCCTGTTAATCAGGACGCGCTTGAAGATATCAGAGAAAACGGTATATCAAGAACTTTTATCAGGGAGTTATGTGATGGCTTATATTTTGGTGAAAGGCATTCTGGAAAGGACTTTTCATATGACACACTGCACTATGACAAAAAGACAATAGAAGACCTTGCTTTTGTTGCAAACAAAGTGAATTCACAACTAGGTTTAGAAACAATTGACTCAATGGAAATTGAAGGTGTTCCAACATTTGATTACTGGGCAAAAGTATTGGATGATACTTCAAAAGTTAATGGCTATGATGTAAAGCATATGAATATTAGAGAGGGTGTTGAAACACTACTGACAGACCCGGCTTCTCTTGGGACAGTTATCACAAGCAACATGATGGGGGATATTTATACTGATCTCGCTGCAGCAGTTGTCGGCAAATCTTTGGGAATAATGCCTTCTTCTGCTGTTAATGCAGACGGCTTTGGAATCTATGAGCAGATTGCAGGCTCTGCCCCTGATATTGCAGGTAAAAACATGGCAAACCCTGTGGCAGAGATAAGAAGTGCTGCAATGATGCTTGAAGACTTTGGCGACCAAAAAGGCGCACAGTTAGTTTATTCAGCAATTGATAAGGCTTTAAGGACCGCAAGGACAGGAGATATAATGGAAGAAGGCTATAAACAGGTAACAACAAAACAGATGGGTGACATGATAGCTGGCTATGTAAGAGAGATGGCGTAATCTCTTTACACTTTTAATTTATACCACTATGTGATGGTAAAAAACCGTAAAGCTTTTAAATGATTTATTTCCCAGCGTCTTTTATGTATGAAAAAGTTATTGATGAATCCATGGATTGTAAGATTTATTCTGCTTGCCCTGATTTTCAAAAGAACACTAACATTATTTATGTGCCCGGATTTGGCTCAGTTGGGAAATCAAAAGCTCAAATTGTACAAAAAATAACTGATACTAACCCTGATGCTAACGTTGTAACATTCTTGTATAAGAGTCATCAGGATGATTCACTAAAAAACCTTGAAAATGATTTATCTGATCTGGGACAAGTAGTAAACAGATTACAGGATTTTGATATAGCAAAAGAAGATGTTGGATTTTTAAGCTTATGTTATGGCGCATATTTGACAGCTTTGCATTTATCCCAAAACGAGGGGCATAAGTATGCCATAATGATTGAGCCCTTTCTTGGGAAAAAAAGCCTTAAGCCACTTGCAAATACAGTCTACCGGACAGGTGAATTACTCTCATCAATGGGTCTAAAAAAATTACCTTTTTCAAAAAGGCATTATGACAAGCTTGCAAGCGTAGATTGTGATTCATTATTTAAGGCAACTGCAATTGATGTCCCAACAGTGTATGGGACGCCTTTACTTGCTATGAGTGTTGATTACCATGCGTTCTTAAATACTGAATACATTAGAGGCTGGACAGAAGCTTCAGGCGGGATATTTAAGCATCTGAATGGAAAAGAAAAAGAGTGCAAAATTCACCAGATTATAAATGAGGTTAAGTGTTTCCAAAAAGTACATAAAAATGAATATGCCAAAATTACATATAACTAATAGAGAAAAAATTAAAGCACCTGAACAAAAAATATCTTCCAATCCTCTAATAAATAAGGTCATGTCATATCTTAGTTTTGGTATTGAAACAATTCTGGGTGTGAATAATGCTTTGGAAGTTGAACAGATATCTTACATAAGCCCTGTACAGACAAGGTTTCCAGAGAATAATATTGGAAAATTCAGGCATTATAAGGCCGAAAGTGACAGCTCAGTATTAATATTTCCACAAAGAGGAGAAGGCTACAATTTTGCTCAGCTTTTATCAATGTATCTGGCATCTAATGGTATTAATGCATATGAAGTTGAGACACCACTAAGAAGTTCCAGGCTACCCTCCAAAGTCAAAAGTATGTCTGAACTTGACCTCTCTATTGAAGACCTTGTTAATATAGGACAGCAGGCTGTAAGCGAGGGGCAAGGGATTATTACAGAAATGAATGAGTCCATGAAGGCAACAGCAGGAATCAGTCTTGGTGGAATTTATTCAAGCATCCTTTATGGAATTGACAACAGGTTAACTTCGGCCTGCCTGATGGTTACTGGAGGGAATCTAAAACAAATGGTGACCCAATCAGAGGATGCGCTGGCAAAAAGTCTTTGTGATTATAGTAACTTAGATTATCTGAATTATATAGACCCGTGTTTTTACACCAATCCAGGAAAGGCGGGCTCATTATTAATGATTAATGCAAAGTATGACCGTGATGTTTTGCAGGAAAATGGCTACGAATTAGCAATAAGTTGGGGAGAACCAAATACAATATACATTAGAGCCGGTCACTTAAGTGCTGTAAAGAATATTTTTCACATGTTTCCAGAAATTAAGAATCACTTTGAAAAAACCCTGGGAAAATGATTTTTAAAGTTAAATCAGTTTAAACTTTATTATCTTAAACTTTGTGTTTTTATTAACTTCTCTGTTATAATACTTTGAATACGTCTTATACATTACTTCTTCACTAGAGAATTTCTCATGTCCCTCCCGGTCAGCATCAATTAATTCAGAAAAAGTTTTCTCCTTAATATCAACAAGTTTGACTTTTTCAAATTTTTTATCTGTCTCCCATACAACAAAATACACAACATCTCCTTCACTTAAATCTTTATCATCAAACAGTCTCCATGTACAGGTTTTCTCACCATTAAGAATTTGCTCTGCAAGACTCTCACGGAATTTTTGGGGTTTAATTGGCAATTGACATGTATATTTCATTTAAAAATGTTATCTTACCTAAGAAAATTGTTTTAGATAATTAATATTATTGTACAGGCATTAAACCTATATCCAACTTCTACTGGTCAGGCTACCGAAAACTATTTAAGTGGCTCTAGGGTTGTTGCATATATATGGATGAAGGGGAATTAAGGAATCAGATAGAGGCACTTCTTTTTTCAGCCGGCAGGATGATGAATCCTGAGGAGCTCTCAAAGCTTACAGGCCATAAAAAAGAAGATGTTGAAAAACTCGCCAAAGGCCTCAAAGAGCATTACAATAATTTAAACTCTTCAATAATGATTATTGAGGAAGGCGATGGCTGGAAAATGACAGTCAGGGAAAGCTATCTCCCTTTAGTTAGAAACATCAATCCCCATACTGAGCTTTCAAAAACAGTAATGGAGACTCTAGCGGTTATTGCATGGAAATCACCAGTTCTACAAAGCACTGTAATTAAGCTAAGAACAAACAAGGCCTATGACCATATTAATGAACTCGAAGAGCTCGGCTTTCTTACGAGGGAAAAATACGGCAGGACCTTCATGTTGAAGCTAACCCAGAAATTTTTTGAGTACTTTGACCTTCAGGATAAAAAAGATATTGCAAAAGTCTTTAAGGATATACAGCCCATTGATGCAGAAGACCAGCTGCAGGTTAGTGAGTTTGATTCAGAGAAGGCTGCCGAAGTTGCTGAAAAACTAAAAGATGAACAAAGCGAGGGGCAAAAGCACGATATGGAAATCGTTGATGAAATCAGCGAGATGGAAGAAAAGGATAAAAAATCCAAAAAATGATTGTTGGCTGTCCTTATTGTAAACAAAAAATGAACTACCTCCCCCGCGGAAAACTTGACAGGCAAAAACGCAAAAGATGCGTTTACTGCGGCAAATCCTTTAAGGTAGTTGAGCAGATAAAATGAAAGTTTTCAGCTGCAAAATATGCAAACGGGCAGTTTTAGCAAAACAAAAACCCTCACACTGCCCTTATTGCGGTGCCCTTGCAAAGAATCTTATTGAGCCGCATGAACATGAGGAGCAGGATTTTTTCCTCCAGCCAAAGACCCGCAAAAACCTGCAAAGGCTCGCTGATGATAAACACCAAAACATCAGGTATTATACTGAGGCTGCCCGGAATTCTGAAACCAAAATAATAATGCACCTTTTTAATGCCCTGGAAAGTATTGAAGAGCACCATCTTAAGGTTTTGGAGGAGCTTGGAATAAGACCAAACAGGAAAAGAGATATTGTAAGAACATATGACTTTGACGAGGACAATGTCACTGAAGCTTACCACAGGAAAAGCGATACAGCAAAATTCTTAAGAGAAATATTGCATGAAGCTGACGACCCCTATGTAACAGAACTTCTGGCTGCACTCTTAGAAGTTGAAGAAGAGCATGTGCAATTATTAAAG
>JBMCCQ010000005.1:0-31374 GCA_048618745.1 Candidatus Nanoarchaeia archaeon | reverse complement strand
AATCATAGGCTAAAGCCATTGGAAAATGAGGTGGTTTTTAAATATTATGTTTTCAAGCATGTGGCAGCTAAAAGTGAATTACCTGCGCTGGCAAAATTACAGATGTCATAAAAATGTGAAAAGCCATTCTCCTTCAATTAATAGATATTTTCAGAATTTATCAATACAAAAAGAATATTACTATAATAATATTATGCACAGCTATTCGCAAGATTTTTAAATAAAAGCTTTTAAGACGCATTTGATGGATGTTGCAAATGAAGCATATAAAAAGGCAATAGAAGTAATGCAGATGAACAGGCATACGTTCGGTTTCTCTGCCTCCACTGAAAAGGTTGCAAACTACTACTCAATCTGGGCAAGAGACCATTCTATATGCGCAATTGCCGCGCTTTTGACAAAAGATGAAAAGCTTATTGAAACAGCCAACAAGGGGATTTTATACATGCTTAATAAGCAACTGGATTCAGGCCAGGTTCCAAGTTATGTGGAAATAGAAAACAGCAAAAAGATATATGGAGGTCTGGGCCAGATTACTTCAATTGACTCAAACATGTGGGTTATTATTGCAGCTGCTTTTCTATACAGGCAAACTAAAGACAAACGCTTCATTACAAAAACAAATATTCAAAGATATAAAAGACTATACAGGCTTCTTAAGGCCTTTGATCCTAACAACGACTATCTTATAGAAGTACACAGGGCAGGGGACTGGGCAGACATATTTAACCGTACATACCATGTTCTTTACGATGAATGCCTATTTTACCAATCTCTAAAAGAGCTTATATACCTTTTCCAAAGCTTCAAGACTAAAAACTCAGCAGAATTCTCGCAGGCAAAAAAAAGAATCAGATGGATCAAAAAAAGAAAGCCGAGTGTTAAAAGAAAAATAAACCAGAATTTATGGCTTACAAAAGAAAGCATACCAAAAATAATTGAGGATTACATGATTTTTGACAAGATTAAAGAAGATGATTATAATTACTATCTTTCACACATAATGCCTTTCAGGATAGGAAACGAGAGAAGGTTTGATGCTTTCGGAAACATCCTTGCAATTGCAACCGGCATTTCAAATAAGAAAAAGAGCCTGAAAATCATAAAGCATGTGTTTGAAAATAATATCAACAAGCCTGTGCCACTTATGTGTTTATATCCAGTAGTAAGAAAAAGAGATAAAGACTGGGAACCGATTTATGCCTTTAAAGAAAGGCCTTACACTTACCATAACGGAGGCATATGGCCCATGATTACAGGTTTCTGGATATATATTCTGCAAAAGCAGGGTTACAAAAAAAAGGCTTTAGAGGAGCTTAATGCTCTTGCCAACCACTTAAAAAACCATAAATACCTTTTCCATGAATATTACCATGGCAAAACGGGCAAAGCAATGGGCAGGAAATATCAGGCATGGTCTGCTGCAGGCTACATTATTGGCTATAAGGCAGTACATGAAAATATAAAGATATTCATGTAAAACTAGCAGCACTTGTCATATTTTTCACAGCATTCTTCCAGCGCTTCTTGACCCATTGATTCTGAAAGCTCCCCGCAGGTTCCTTTGGATTCTGCTGCATAACAATTAGTCATCATAACCTCTTCTCCGCTCTCGCCTGAAAAGAACACCACAAGCATGAGGATAACCATAAAAAATAGCGCCAAAAGACTCACCAATGCAATATTAATTTTATCCCGGGAAAATTTTTTCTTTTTCATGCATATCTTAATTCATTTACAAATATAAAGTTTACGACAGGCATTTGCAATATCCCTTCCTGCATTGCTCCAGCTCATCAGGAGAAAGAGCTGCGCAATCCCCGCTTTCTTCAGCCTCATCACACACTTGGTAAGATACAGTACAGTTGTCACAAGAGGAGACTTCAACAATTCCCTCAACTTTGCGGACATTAATTAAATACTCGGTTTTATCCCAGCCATCATAACAAAATTTACCCGCCACCCGCTCCGGCAAGATATATGAGTTTGTGTCATCAGCAAACTCCACGCTTAGTATACTGTCATCTGAGATGCTTATTGAATAATTTATGCTGTCTACAACAGGCGGAAGCACAAATTGTGCGCTGAACCCATCATCAGCAGCCATTGCAAGCTCAGCATAATTCATTATATGCGTAATAATATTATCCCGTGTCTCACGGTCATTGTCATTTTGCACACTAACTACTCTCGAAGCAATTAATCCCATAAATCCCATAGTAACAAGCATAATAAAACTAAATATCAAAATATACTCAAATGCCACCTGTCCTCTTTTTTTCATAACCATCTTTTCACACTAACCTCAGTTTCATTGGCCTCAAGCAAGAAGCTGTGCCTGCCCTCCGAAAAATCCCTTTCCTCAAACTCCCCACTCATATTATAAGAGGAGTAAAACATGTAATGCTGTGTGGGCCCACTTATCATCTGTACTTTTATAAAAAGGTAGTGGTCATCCTCTATAGTCATATTGAGTACTCTTGGAGGAAAATTAAAATCCACAACTCTTTTTGCCGGAGGGCCGTAAACTGCCAAAAGCTCAGCATTTTTTACCATAGTCTTTCCTATATCCTGAACCCTGTCCTGAACAAACCTGTCAGTTGAAGACTGGGCAAAAAACAAAAGAAAAGAAAGCGAGCCCATCATGATCATCATAATAAGCGCTGTAACAAGCAAAAACTCCAATGAAACCTGAGCTCTTTTTGTATTCATTTTAAAAATAAGTCCAGCACATCATCCAGCCAGCCGTTTTTTTGAAGGTCTTTTCTTATCTTGCGTTTGCTGTCCCCTGCAGAAAGCCTGTTATTAATATACTCTTCAAGCTTGGTGATATCATCTCCCTGCTTAGGAGCCTGCGACTTCGCTGCCGGCTTACTTTCCTGCCCACCTAATTGGTCAAACTGCTTTGTAACCTTATCAAAAGCTATATCGGGATTCACTGGCCCCTGGCTGCCTTTCTGAAGCCATTTTTTACCTCCACCCATAATACCTAAACTATTTTTTGATGAAGAACTGCTCTTATTAAGTAATGCAAACCCAACGCCTATCAAAATTAGTATACCCATACCAATTACAACATAAGTTGAAATGCTAAAAGGAAGCTTAAACTCATCCTTCTCTTCTTCAACCTCTTTACTTGCAGCAGCTGCCTTTTTTACCCCCTCTTTTTTTTCCTCCTCCTCTGGCTCATCAAAAAAACTTGTGCCATTTAAAAGAAATGATTCATCCTCTGTAATTTGATTTTCCTCTACAACAGCATCTATTGTGAAATTAACCATTCTTTGGGTGGCATTGTCCATAAACTTAAAGTCCATTTCCTTTGTAACTGAATCCCCTGCAGAGTTAAGTTCAGAGACTTCCTGAGGAGTAAAATTTATTGTTTTTGTGTAATCTCCTGAACTTGCAATTACCGTCAGGTTATCAACATTTGCATCAGACAACTGCAATAAACTCATTTTTGTTTTATACTCCGAGCCAGAATAATTAAGTACTTCCCCTGAAATTTCAAAAATATTTTGCGCCATGCCCTCTTTTATTCTTACATTCTCAGTCTTTTCGAAAACTCTCGTCGAGCCCGTTTTTGAAACCAGCGCAACCGTCATATTCATTTTTTCATCAGTATCTTCCTCAAAGCTTGGCAAAGTTAGTGTTAAATTATTACCAACTTTTCCTGAAAAACCCCTAAATACAAATTTTCTTTTATCAAAAAAATCTGAGTTTATTTCAATTACAGCCTCATCAACAAAATACTCATTTGTATTTTCTGCCAAAAACTCAATAAAGAAATTGTCCCCGCCTCTAATCGTGCTCCCGTTGAGGGTTTTGTAAGAAAGCTCCATCTCAGGCTCTTTTACTTCATTAGAAAGATTTATGGCATGCTGCTTTTCAAACTCCACCCCGTTTATGCTATATGTTACATCAAATACTGCAGGACAGGGCTTAAAAGCAGTTAACTCTATTGCAAATTCAAATGGCTTTTCTTCCTCTGCACCTAAGCTTCCTTTATCAAGTAAATACGCATCCTGGAATTTAGTCGTCCCATCAGGAATCTCCTGCACATCTACATGCCTGCAAAAGCTGAGCCTTGCATTCTTAATATCAACATTTCTTGAAGGATGCTTATTTTTTAAATTGAATATAAATTCCTGTTCTTCTGCATAAGGCATATCAAGAGAGCTTTCTGCATTTATTGTAAGCGGATGCCTGACAACAAAATTCTCCTCTTCAATTGTTTTACTAATCGTGCCAGCAGGAGAATCATATGTAACCTCAGCATCTTTAAGCTTAAAACTCTGCCCTTCCTTTGGAATACCAACCACCCTGAATACACCCCTAAGTTTTTCACTTTCCCCCGGCTTCAAATTCAATGTCCAGTCAATTTTATCCCTGCCAAAATCCATTTCACGGTCATCTTCCTCGGGTAGTACAAATTCAAGAGGCTTTAAAAACGAAGGAATCTCTTCAATATAATCGATTCCGTTTAACCTCTCATCCCCTGTATTTTTAATATCATAATCAATCTGCACTTCCTCAAAAACATAAGGGGTCTTCTCAGCCTTCCTGTTTACATCAAGATAGCTTTCAATCTTACTAACTTCCAGCTTATGCATATATGTATTAGTCTCTTCAGAACTCCCATGTATACTGTCAATACCATGCTTATCCAGGTAATCCTGCAGTGAATTTTTAACCCCTTTATTCTCAAAAAAATACTCATTATAAAGCTCTGTTTCATTAACAGGAATAACAAGCCTGGAAGAGCCGTTGACCTCTTTTAATATAAGTAAATCCTCAGTTGTTTGTGCGCTAAAATTTGTTTTTGCAACTTCTATTGTATCATTATGTGAGACCCACTCATCAAATTCAGCACCAAATGCTAATGGAAAACTTATAAACATCAATATTAAAAGAAATGCTTTTTTCATTTTAAAACCTCTTTTTAACCTAGTATTCAATACACACATTTATATAATTTGCGCTTAAAAAACCCTTAATGTCCTTTGCCGGAGATTAACAGAATAAGAAAGTGGGTTTATTGCCATCCCGTCTTCTGCAGCGATTGTCTGAATATGGGTTTCTTTCTGAATCTTTCTTGCCTCATTTAATACATCACTTTCGTGCATCTTAATTCCAAACCCGGTTAAAACTATAAGTTTAGGTGCAATCTTTGGAGCAAGCTTTATAACATCAGAAATACCTAAACCAGAAAAGTCCTTTTTCGCACCTTCCGGAAAGGGACATTTAAACACCATCACATCAACACCCTTAAAATCCTCAGAAAGAGTTTTTATATAATCTGTATCAGAAGAATATCCAATAGAAAAGCTAGGTGTAATAACCTTAAAGCCTATCGCGTACTCATCCTCGTTATAGGTTCTTGTTGAAACAATTTCAAGCTCATTTAACCCAAGCCTTTTTCCAGGCTCCAGTATAATATCTCTTTCCAGAAAGTTCTTGTAATAGTCATTAATCATAGAATTCATCTCATTAAACCCGTCATAAGCGCTCTTGCCTGTAATAAGAACCCCTTTCCTGTCAAGGCCGCCAAGACTCATGGCTGAGATTATATTATTTATTTCAGATGATGAATTAAGATAATTATTACTTACTAGTACACCAATATTATTTCTTGGATTTATTGAATAATCATAACATCTGGCCAAGGCCCCCGGACCAGGGTCCAGGTGAATCTGGTTTTCAAGCACCTGCAAAACAATTCCTCCGGCTGAGCGAAGCTGCTTTCCTACTACTATGTCATCCCCACCAGTTCCAACAAATACGATTTTCGGCTGCATTAATACCCCCTGTTTTACTATGTAAAGCCTGAAAAGTTAATAAATCTTTCGTTAGAAGCCAAGAATCAACCACAGTTTTTGTATTCTGCAGGCTTTTCTCCAACAACACCTGGAACAATTAATAGATGGGTTCTTCCATTGTACTTGTGGTTGATAGTTAATGCTGATTCTTCCCGCTCCTTTACACAGCAGGGGTATGATTCAACAACATTGACCAAAGGGTCAGACAAGTAATTAACCACCCAGTCAATATCGCTTGTTATAAGAAGCCTTTCCTTAAGCATCACTTTTTTTTCGAGTTTGTGCTCAAGCAGCTTCTTATTTGATCTCCCGCATTCAAGGCCCACTGCCTTAAACTTATACGATTCACTTATCCGCTCCCACAACTCGTCCAGCATTTCACCAGGATAGTCATAATAATCCATATGAGGCATCGCGCCGGGGAGCACCAGGTTATTTTTAAATTTTTTTTAAATGAAATAGATACAATCAAACATATTTTAAAAACAAAAATATTAACGGCCAAAAACCAGCTTAATTCCAGTTTAAGACTTGTTTTCTGAAGGTTTCAAACCTCTTATCCCTGATTGCATCCCTGATTTTTTTCATAAACCTCTGCATAAATGTAATATTATGAATTGTTGCAAGCTCGAGGCCTACACCCTCCCGATGTTTTAGCTGGTGCCTGACAAACGCCCTTGAGTAATTTTTGCAGGTAAAGCAATTGCACTCCCTCTCAATTGGCAAATGATCATTTTTGTATTTGCTGTTAACAATCCTCAACCTGCCCCTCATAGTAAATAAAGTCCCATGCCTTGCATTTTGTGTTGGAAAAGTGCTGTCAAAACAATCTGCCCCATATGCTATACTTTCAATTACATCTTTAGGATTTCCAACCCCCATTACATATCTTATAGTATTCTCAGGCATCAGCCTGCAGGTTTTTTCAAGTGCCTCATACATCTTTTCAACAGGCTCGCCAATTGCAAGGCCGCCCTGAGCTATGCCGTCAAAACCAAGCTTTGACAAGAATTCAATGCTTTTTTCTCTCATCTCAACAAAGTTTCCACCCTGGGCAATCCCAAACAAAAGCTGATTTTTTTTATCCTTATCTAGTTTATCATGATACTCTTTGCATCTTCTTGCCCATGAATGGGTCCTTAATGTTTTGCTCCTTACAGTCCTGTAACTGTCGTTGTGCATTGGCACTTCATCAAGACACATTGCAATATCTGAACCTAGTTGGTGTTGTATTTGCATTGCCTTTTCAGGACTAATTTCATATATCCTGCCATCAAAGGGGCTCTTGAACTTTGCAAATTCACTGGTTGTTCCAATAAGCATATTTTCATCTAAAGACTGAAAACCACCACTATCAGTAAAAATCCCCCCTTCCCAGTTGATGAATTTATGGAGTCCGCCAGCTTTTCTGATAACCTCCAACCCCGGAGACCATGAAAATATAAGGGAGTTTGAGATAATGCATTGTATCCCTGCATTTTGCAAAAGTTTAGAATTCATGTATTTTACGCTTCCCTTGGTTGCAACAGGCATAAAAAAGGGTGTTTTTATTACACGACCATTAACGCTTAACTCCCCTGCCCTTGCCTGGCTTTCTCTGGAGATTAATCTGAACATCAAGAAAAGGGAAAGAAAAAGGGATATTTAAAGATGAGGGGGAAATTATGCAAATACCAAACAGAAGATAACCTATCATTCCTATTTTTTGTTTTAATAGAACTATTTCATAAAAAGTTTCCAATTTAATAGAATTATTTCAGAAAAATTTTCTGTTTTAATAGACTTATTTAAGACCTTTTATTCGCAACTGAATAATTTTAAGTATTTTTTTAAAGTAAAATAAAAAAATTATTGGTAAGTAAGCTCCTCAAGGTTTACAACCCTGCTCTCTGCCGGATTAAAGAGGATTCTGTCGTGATGCCTAAAATCACCGTCATTTGCGCCCCCCTGGTGAGCATCAGGTGTGGTGCTAAAAGACCCAACCTTGTAGCCGCCAAAGTAAACATCATTACCATCAAATTCAAAGTCCAGTTTGTCCACAAAATCCTCAGTCCATTCCCCCATTCTGGCTTTTGCATAACTTATGAGTTCATCTTTTCTTTCATTAAGTATATCAGAGATTTCCTCGTAACACTCTTTTACCCTTTCCGGGTCCATTACTTCATCTACTTTTGGCCTTATTACTCCATAATCTGAACCCATATCTTGCATCCTTTTTTTCTCCTTGCTGCTGTACTCATCAACAATTCCACTAATCTCGTCTGCAAGTTTTTCCAGAAACTCAGATTCTTCCATGTAAAACTCGCGTGTTTTGTAATCGGCCTTTTCAATCCCCTCATAAGTCTCATCCACCTTATTTCTAAGGTAGACTCTTGCTTTTTCTTTAGAAAGACCGTTATTTTGTTTCTCCAGCCTGTTCTCAAGCATTCCCTTTTCCTCAAGACCATCTTGTTTTATTTTATTAATTCCAACCATATTTATCACCAAGATTATGTGAGGTTCAGATATATAAGAAGTCATTGGCTAAATAATGGCTCATTTAAGTAACACGGAAAAAAAGAATAAGAAAATGCGGAAAAATTAAAGACCTGATAACAAAATATTTTATTATAGTCTTATAAAAAAATATCCAGGATTACTTCAGATCAATCTTATTAATCAATTTATATTCTTATCGCTCTCTCTGAAACATATGCTATGTAATTAAATAATGACCTATTACTAAGTATAGCACAAAAATAACCCAAAAGTATAGCAAAATCTTTATAAACAGCCTTGTTATACAAGGGAAAAATGACTTTCACGCTTAAAAGAACGCACAAATGCAGCGAACTGCGTAAAACAGACGTCGAGAAAACTATTGCCCTAAACGGGTGGGTCCATAACAGGAGAGACCATGGTGGAATCATATTTATAGATTTAAGAGACAGGTACGGCCTGACACAGATTGTTTTTGACCCGCAATTTAAAAAAGACTGCCACAAAAAGGCAGAAGAATTAAGGCGTGAAGATGTCATAGCTGTTAAGGGAGTCGTATATAAAAGAAAAGAGGGTATGAACAACCCAAATCTCGATACAGGTGAGATTGAAGTATACATTAGCGAGCTTGAAATTCTTTCAAAAGCAAAAACCCCACCTCTCGAAGTTGACGACAGGATAGTTGCTAACGAAGAGCAAAGACTAAAGTATAGATATATAGACCTGAGAAGACCAATTATGCAAAACAACCTTTTATTAAGACATAAAGTGATTAATTCTGCAAGGGAGTATTTTAACCAAAATGACTTTTTGGAAATTGAAACCCCTGCCCTTGTCCGCTCAACACCAGAAGGAGCAAGAGATTTTCTGGTTCCTAGCAGGGTAAATAAGGGCAAATTCTACGCACTGCCACAATCTCCACAATTATATAAACAGATTTTAATGATTTCTGGCTGCGACCGTTATTACCAGGTTGCAAAATGCTTAAGGGATGAGGACTTAAGGGCTGACAGGCAGCCTGAACACACCCAGTTTGATTTTGAGATGAGTTTTGTAAATAGTGAGGATATAATTGAGTTTGTTGAAGGACTCCTAAAGCACATTTTAAAAAACGCCTCTGAAAAAAATATCGACACGCCATTTCAGCGCATCACACATGAGGAAGCAATATCAAAATACGGAACAGACAAACCCGACTTAAGATACGGCCTCGAGCTTACAGATGTAAGTGAAATCGTAAAAAACTCAGACTTTAGTGTTTTTAAACAGGCTGTAGAAAAAGGCGGCATAGTAAAATGCATAAACCCACAACAGGATTTTGGCAGAAAAGAGATTGACTCATTAATTGAATTCTGCCAGAAAAACGGGGCTAAAGGAATGGCATGGATGAGAGTGACAGAAAATGGCCTTGAATCTAACATTGCCAAATATTTTAGTGAAGATACTAAAAAATCCCTGCTTGATGCAACAAACGCAAAACCTGGCAGCATGTTAATGTTTATTGCTGATAAACCTGAGACAGCCAACAAGGTTCTTGACTTATTAAGGCAAGAGCTTGCACAAAGACTTGACTTAATAAAAGATGAATTCAAATTCTGCTGGGTTACTGACTTCCCTTTGTTTTCATGGGACGAGGATATTGAAGGCTGGGTTCCTGAACACCACATGTTCAGCATGCCAAAGCCTGAGCATATGAAATATCTTGACACTGACCCGGGTAAAGTAAAGGGTGACTTATTTGACCTGGTGCTCAATGGCGTAGAGCTTGGCTCGGGCTCAATAAGAATCCATGACCCCAAAATCCAGAAGAAAGTAATGCAAATTATTGGAATGAGCGAACAAGAGGCCCAGGAAAAATTCGGCTTTTTGCTTGATGCCTACCAGTATGGGGCGCCTGTTCATGGCGGAATGGGACTTGGAATAGACAGGTTTGTTGTATTAATGCTTGGTAAAAACGACATAAGAGAAGTAATAGCATTCCCAAAAAACAAAGCAGCACAATGCCCTATGGACGGCTCTCCAAGTGAAGTCACAAAAGAGCAACTAAAAGAACTCAACATCAAACAGGATAGCTTACCTAAGTAATAAAGCTTTTTTCAGCTTAAACATTTCTTCCTCATATATTTCTTTTGGAAACATCTTATAAAAAGAGTTACACCTTATCTGCTTAGTCTTCAATGCTTCGTGTGTGGACGGGCTTCCGTGTACAATGCTTAAAAGATACGAGCTTAATTCCTGGATTTGTACCTCTACCACAAAATCCTTGGGAGTTTCCTCAAGCTTTAACTTTTCCTCCTTTAGTATATCACGAATCTTGCCGTCATCATGACACTGCGATAAAAGTTTATTAATAAAAGAAATGGAAGGATGGGGCAATGCAACATCATAAACTGCTTTCCAAACATAATAATCTTCCGAAGAATACTTGTTCAGTTTTCTTTTACCGAACCTGTCAAGACCGTTTTTTTCCCGCTTTCTCGTTGAAGAGCCGCCCAGAAAACTTTCAAGGTCCCGAACAAGCTGCGGGATTTCTTCCTCGCTTTCAACAATAATTCTTACTCCTATCACATCCCTGACCATAGTTGGAAATGACAGATTCTTCCGCAGCATTTTTTCAACAAAGGATGTATAGCTTAATTCACCATTTTTTCTAATCTTGTTTCTAAACTCTGTATGAAAAACAAAATTACCGAATCTTGTCTTGCCCGGATAACAATTAAATTTTTGCAGAGGATAAAGGCCAAGTCCAAGCCTTTTTCTTTGCTTAAGGGAATTCTCATAGTGCTTTGTTGCCTGCTTTTTATTCTGCATATATCTAAGCTCATTATTTGAGTCCAGCCATATATAATAAGTTCTCTGCTTTTTTTCTGTAAGGGACAACCCCTTGCGAAACAGCCTCTTTACATTTTCTAACGCATAATCAACTTCTTCATAGAGGTATGTTCTTCGTATTCTTTTAATTAAAACAATTAAACCCAGTTTTCTTAGAATCTCATATTTTATTCTCCTGCTTTTGCTTTTTTTGTACAATCTCAACAAATCATAAAAGTCATCGCAGGCCCTAACCATATCACTTTCCCGCAGGGACTCAATAATTTCATAGGGAAAATTTGCAACATTCAAAAAATCATCAATCAACAGGCTGCTAAAATGCATAGCTTTTTTAAGCCGCAGGGTGTTTTCCTGGTAACTTTTGTAATTGTCAATGAAATGACTTTTTACATTAAAATAAGAATTTAGCCTGTGTTTTAGAATAGAGGAGGGCTCATCGCTGTTTGCTATATCAAGAAATATTATCCCGCCTTCGTTTTGGTCTAACACATTGGGATCAAAGTGAGAATACTGCCTTCTGAAATTATCAATGTCATCTGGTATCTCATCGTACATGCTGTCTATTAAAAGCACCTTACCAATCTCATCATAAGTCAGGTTAGGATTTGCAGCCAGGTAATTCATCAGGTCTGGGCTATAGTTGGTAAGCTTCATTACACTTACAAAATATGAAGCAAAATAAATATTTTACTTTTTTTTCAGGCTAACCTGCTAATTGCTTCCCCCGCCAGTGACTAATATTTCCCAAAGTAGTTGATTAGCGGTGCTTCCATAAAATAACCTCAAACATAACAACTCCGCGAGCTTTTTAAAGAATCTATTTTTTAGCAGTACTTGCATATTTTAGAAGCAATATAGTTCACAAATTTAAAAAAATGAACAGCGGAGGTTAAAATGAAACTAAAAAATTTCACACCACTAGTATTTTTGGCATCTTTAGGAGCAGGAGGGATAGCAGTAATGCCGTTTGTACTAATGCAGTACACAATTGAGCACGGCAAGGGACTGATAACCAGGCCACAGTTATGGGCCAACGGATTTACCGGAATTACAGCAGGCTATTTTTATTTTCTGGAAGCAATCATGGTTGCATTTGCAATTTTGCACATAATTCTTACTGTATTGTTTGCAAAAGATCTCTTTAAATGGATGAAAACAGATGGATTCAGTAAACTCATTCAGGACCCCCTCAAAAACACAGCAATACTAGCACCATTAATATCTATACTCATGACAATGAACGTGTTTATTGGCCCGGTAAGATACTTCACACCGCTGATGTCGGATAACTTTCAAAGCCTTTTCATGCCGGCCATGATATTCTGGTCTATTTTGTTTGTATTCGTCATGTGGCTTGAAGTAAAACTCCTTGGAATTTCATTTAGAAATGGTTTTGACATCAACAAGATTCACTTTGGCTGGCTCCTTCACCCTTTTTTACTGGGAATGCTTTCAGTTGTCGGAACCGGAATAGCAGCAATGTCACAAAGCCAGGCGATTGCAAACACCGCAGCTTTTATGTCACTCATTTCAATAAGTATGGGAGTGTTTTTGCTGCTTGTGAAAATGATAGTCATCTTCAAAAGCCATTTTGCCGCCGCAGGTCTTCCGGAAAAGCAGTTTTTGCCCAGCTTTCTGATAGTAATTCCAAACATTACCCTTTTTGCTATCTCCGCATTCCGGCTTGGACATTTTCTTGAAAGCCACCACGGCTTTCATCTTGGAGCGTACTTTTACTTTGTAATAGGGTTTTCATTTGCCTTTGAAGTTTGGTACATGTTATTTGGTTTAAGCCTGTTAATTGATTATTTCAAAAAAAACCACTTCAAAGAGTTTTATGTAACCCAGTGGGGTTTTATCTGCCCCTTGGTGGCATTTGTTGTACTTGGAGGTTTTGCCCATAAGGTGATTGCACCAAGCCCTATACTCTATGCTGTTTTGGCAATAGCGATGCTGCTGACAGTTGTGTTTTACATCGAGCTTCTTGTTAAGCATTTTAAATGCTCAAGAGCAAGAAATACAGGAGTAAACTGCGAGGTGTAAAAAATGTGGAATCTGCTAGGCTACATCAAAAAAAAATTAGTATGGTTTGTAACAGCATCAATGCTTGCAGGACTGGTTTATGGTTATTTTTTTGAGTCAGGTTTTCTCAAGCCCCTGATAATCCCTCTTACCATCTTAATGGTCTATCCCATGATGGTAAGCATGAACCTAAAAGCAATTTTTACTAAATGCAGTTACAAATTGCAGGCAGTAACCCAGGCAATAAATTTTATTTTTATTCCCCTTTTTGCTTTTACCTTGGGAATGCTCTTTTTCCCAAAAGAGCCTTACATTGCTTTTGGACTGCTTTTGATGGGGCTTCTCCCAACCAGTGGTATGACAATTTCGTGGACAGGATTTGCAAAGGGCAACACGCAAATTGCTGTTAAGATGACAATAATAGGTCTTATTGCAGGTGTCCTGCTTACCCCATTTTATGGCTACCTGCTGATGGGTAAAGCAATTTCAATCCCGCTTGCAAAAACTCTGGAGCAGATTGCCCTTGTAGTATTTATTCCCTTAACACTTGGCGCATTAACCCAGATTATCCTGAATAAGTATGCAGGAGAAGCAAAGTTTAACAAAGACATAAAGCCAAAATTCCCTGAGATTTCATTTCTTGGAGTAATTGGAATAATTTTTGTTGCAATGTCACTTAAAGCAGAAAACATAATTAACAACCCCGCCATAATACTCAAGCTTTTGGTGCCCTTACTCATATTTTATACAGTAAACTATGCCTTAACCTCATTTATAGGCAAAAAGTTCTTCCCAAGAGAAGAGGCAGTAGCGTTGGTATATGGCACTGTGATGAGAAACCTCTCAGTTGCCCTGGCAATAGCAGTAACAGTATTTGAAGAGCATGGAACACAGATGGCTCTGATAATTTCAGTAGGTTATATCCTCCAGATTAAATCAGCAGCCATTTACATGAAAGTAGCTGACCGCTTTTTTGGTAAAGCAAAAGAAAAGGTTGAGCATATAATGCAGGAAGGGATATTTTCCCTTCCTTCAAGTGCCACTTTAAAAGATGCCATCAAAATGCTCGATGAGGAACACATACATTCAGTTGCTGTTCTTTCCAATAGCGATACACCCGTTGGTCTTTTAACCTCAGAGATGGTTATAAATAACATTGCGGAAAACAAAAGCCCTGAGACTAAACTCAGTAAACTAAAGCTTGCCCCCATAATGAGCTGCCCACAGCAAAGCCCGCTTGATAAGGCAATAAAGAAAATGAAAAGAAAACACAGCTATAAATGCATTGTAACTGATACAAAGGGCAGGCCAACAGGAGTCTTTACTGAATCAGACATAATTGACAATATGGCCAGGGATAAAAAATGAGATTAGTTGAGTTCAAGACAAACAAAACACCAGGACAGGTGATTGATAAGCTAAGAGAGAATGCCAGTGATTTTGGCTTCATTATACGTGAAGTTTTTGACATGGCAGATGAATTCAGGAGCCATAAGGTAGATGTCGACGAGAATTTTGAGTATTACTCAGTTATGGTATGCAATCCACAAAAAGCCTACAAAAGCATAAGCAAAAAACCACTTAGAGGCGCAGTGTTACTGCCACCAAAACAGGTAACAATATTCAGGGATGATAAGGACACAGTGATTTCCTATGCAGCAATTGAAGAAAAAGATGTAAAAAAACTGATGCCACAAGATACTCAATTTCAAAAAGGCCTTCCAGAGTCATGTCAAAAAATTATTGATTTCATTGAAGAAGTAGCTCAAAAACAGGTAAAAGCCAAATAAGGAGGTGTTATTATGGGAATTTTTTCCTTTTTTAAAAAAGAACAAGCGCAAAGGTGTGACTGGTGCAATGATGTTCTCCGGCATCCAGTACATATAAAGCGATTAGGAAACCAAAACTATAGCTTTTGCTCCCAATCCTGCAAAAAAAGTTTCAGAAACGCCGGTATGGGCAAGCCTAAAACAAGTTGCCCTACATGTGCAATAGGAAAATAACAGGAAAAATATTTTAAGTTGTTAATTTTTTATCCATACTGGTGAGCTTATGATAGATTTTGGTTGCAAGACATTTAACATTGAAGAAATAATTAAATGCGCCCTCGGCTTAACTAAAGCAGAGTGCCTTGTGTTCAGGCTCTTTTTTGACAATCCTGCTGACAGTTTCACTACACAAAGAATTGCAGAGCAAGTTGGCCTAAACCTCACAACAGTACAAAAAGCTGTAAAAAAGCTCCATGACAGTAATATAATAATACGTTACCAACATAATCTGGAAAACGGAGGTTACGTGTTTACCTATGAAGCCTGTCCTAAAAAACAAATCCGAAAGATTCTAAAAAACATTATTAATACATGGGCAGCAAATGTAGGAAAGGCTATAGAGAGGTGGTAGCCACAAACTATTTATATAAACTCTCAATCTCAAGAGTGTATGAAAATTAATAAAGAGCTAATACAGCATGTAGCTGAGACTGCAAGGCTTAATCTTACAACTGAAGAGATTGAGGAATTCACGCCGCAGATTAAGGACGTCCTTGAAAATTTTGAAAAAATTCAGCAGATTAATACTGAAAACACAGAGCCCAGCTTCCAGCCTATTGAGTTAAGAGATGCCTTAAGAGATGATAAGATTCAAAGTTCAATTTCTCAGGAAGATGCACTAAAAAACGCTAAGCACAAAAAGAATGGTTATTTCAGGGGGCCTAAAGCAATATGACAAATGACAATAATCAGGAAAATATAAAGGACATAGAAGAATTTACTAAAAAAGTAAAGAATAAAGAAATTGATATTGTTGAGCATATAAAAGATGTAATAACTGAAGCTAAAAAGATTAACGAAGAGTATAATTATTTCAATCTGATTTCTGAAGAACAGGCAATAAGCCAGGCAAAAGAACTGGCAAAAAACCCTAAAGGAAAACTCGCAGGAGTTGCAGTTACCCTAAAAGATGCTATATGTGCCAAAAATATTGAAACTAAAGCAGGCAGCAAAATTTTATCAGGTTACGAGCCGGTATTTGACTCAACCGTTGCACAAAGGATAAAAGCTAAAGGCGGAATAATTATCGGAAAAACTACGCAGGATGAGTTTGGATTTGGAACATTTAATGTAAATACAGACAACATCCCACTAAACCCCTTTGATAAAAAAAGAGCATGCGGAGGAAGCAGCGGTGGAAGTGGCGGGATTACTAAAAAAGCTACTTTTCCTCATATTTCATTGGGAGAATCTACTGGCGGAAGTATTGTAAACCCTGCAAGTCTTTGCAGTGTATTTGGCTTGTGCCCTACTTATGGGAGAGTCAGCAGATACGGACTTGTTGATTATGCAAATTCGCTTGACAAAATAGGTCCAATGGCCAAATCTACAAAAGACCTTGCAATAGTGCTTGATGTAATCTGCGGCCACGACGAGAAAGACTCAACAACCCTCACAACAAACAAAGATGATTATTTATCATATCTCGATAAAGATATTAAGGGGTTAAAAGTTGGTGTTATTAAAGAGGGATTTTCTGAACATATCGACGAAAAAGTAAAATCAAAATGCAGCCAGGCAGTTGAAAAACTAAAGACGCTCGGTGCAGATGCAAAAGAAGTAACAACACCATTAACAATTGAATACGGCCTTCCAGCATACTATATGATTTCAACAAGCGAGGCTTCAACAAATCTCGCAAAACTTTGTGGAATCAGGTATGGAGAAGTTGAAAAACTGGAAGGAAACTTCAATGAATATTTTAGTAAAGTCCGTTCAAATAACTTTGGAAAGGAATCCAAAAGAAGAATAATCCTTGGAACATTTGCAAGGATGTCAGGATATAGGAATGCATATTACATAAAATCTGCTAAAATCAGGACAATGGTAATAAATGAATACAAAAAATTATTCAAAAGTTATGATGTTTTAGTATGCCCCACAGTTCCATTCCTGCCTCCAACTTTTGCTGATATTGAAAAGATGACACCTCTTCAGAATTACTTGGCAGATTTATTAACAATAGGCCCTAACTTAGCAGGCCTTCCCCATATTAACGTTACCGCAGGCTTTTCAAAGGACTTGCCAGTAGGAATGACAATTATAGCAGACCATCTAAATGAAGGAAAATTATTGCAGGTTGCAAAGGAGTTTGAAAAATGAATTTTACAACCAATACAGTAATCGGCCTTGAGATTCATGTAGAGCTTGATACAAAAAGCAAGCTTTTTTGTGGGTGCAAGCGCATTAGAGAGGATGATGAAGAGCCTAACACCAGAGTATGCCCAATTTGCCTTGGCCATCCTGGATCAAAGCCTGCGCTTAATAAAAAAGCAATCTCGCATGCAATAAAACTGGCTTTAGCAACTGAATCTGAAATTGCTTCTGAATTAATATTTTCAAGAAAGTCATACTTTTATCCTGACTTAGCTAAAAACTTCCAGATAAGCCAGTTCGAGCTTCCACTGGCACAAAAAGGAAGCATTAAACTCGCAGATAAATCGATTAATCTAACAAGAATACACATGGAAGAAGACCCTGCCTCATTAATCCATCCTGAAAAAGGAGAATATGTATTAATTGATTATAACAGAAGCGGCGACCCGTTAGTAGAAATTGTTACTGAGCCTGAAATTGCAAGTCCGGCTGAAGCAAGGGAGTTTATGAAACACCTTATTACGCTACTTAAATACCTGAAAATTTTTGACATACAAAATTGTGTCATTAAGGCTGATGCCAATATTTCTATCCGTGAATCGGGCTATACAAGGGCTGAAGTAAAAAACATAACAGGATTTAAGGAAATTGAAAGAGCAATTACTTATGAAGTTGAAAGGCAAAAGCAAGCAGTTAAAGAGGGCCATAAGCTTATTCAGGAGACAAGGGGTTGGGATGCAGTCCAGGGTATTACAAAATCATTGAGAAAAAAGGAAACCGAGGAAGACTACGGCTACATAATTGAGCCAGATTTGGTTATAACTAATATTACAAACGAATGGATTGAAAAAATAAGAAACGAAATGCCTGAACTCCCAAGAGAAAAGGAAGCAAGGTATGTAAGTGAATACAAGCTTGATAAAACTGACGCCCAGATTATCTCCTCAACTTATGAACTCGCAATGTATTTTGAAGAAATTATTCAAACTGTCTCTCCAAGGCTTGCAGCTCAATGGCTGAGAAGAGAGTTAACAAGGGTAATGAATTATAATAAAATCGAATTTTCTGAACTAAAAATAACTCCGGAACATATCAAAGATTTGCTTGAGTTAATTGAAAACAAAAAAATTACAGAAAATGTGGGGCAGAAGATATTAGAAAAGCTCCAGACGGAACCATTTTGTGTAAAAGAATACGTAAAAAATGAAGGGTTAGAGGCAGTCTCAGACACAAGTGAGTTGGAAAAATTCTGTAAAGAAGCAATTGACGCTTCACCTAATGCAGTAGAAGACTACAGGGGAGGTAATGAAAAAGCCCTTAATTATGTTGTAGGGCAGGTAATGAAAAAGACAAGGGGAACAGCCTCCCCTCAGGAAGTAAAAGAGATACTTGAAAAACTTTTATCCTGAACCCATTAAATTGCAAAAATTATATAATTAATGAGCCCATAAATTATTAAAAATACCTCCCACAATCTTTTTCTTATGGATTTCATTGTAGTACTCCTGATTTTCCTTTCTGTAACCTATTTAATTTCCTGGGCTTTCAGAAAAGTAGGCCTTCCTTCAATTTTGGGCCACATGACAACCGGCCTGGTTATAAGCATTCCACAGCTAAGTAATGTCCTGCTCGCAAAACCAGGGCTTGAAGAAATCTTCAGTTACCTGGCAAATCTCGGCCTGATATTTCTTCTTTTTTTCATAGGACTTAAGATAAATATCCATGACATGATAAAATTTTCAAAAAAGTCTGTAAACGTGGCCCTCTTAAGCGCAATAATACCATTCATACTGGGATATTTAGTGGGTCAGATCTTTGATTTTTCAACCATTACCTCAGTAATCCTTGGTGCAAGCCTCTCTATTACCGCAGAAGCAGTTTCAGCAGCTGTGCTTGAAGAGCTTAACCTACTTAATACTAAAATCGGAACAATCATTCTTGAAGCAGGCATTTTTGATGATATATTTGAAATTCTTACAATCGCAACAGTAGGAACAATAATCCAGGCCATCTCCACTTCTTCAAAAAGCCTTGGAGCAGGAGTTGAGATGATCCTTTTTGACATAGTGGTATTTATAGCAGTAATTTATCTAGTAAGATTTTTTTTCATTCCCTTTACTTTCAAAATGCTTGGACAAAAAAGGAATCGGGCTGACCTTTTCACTTTCTCTTTTATTATAGTACTATTAATGGCCTCGCTTTCAAACTATCTTGAGCTGGGCACAGTAATCGGGGCTCTGATTGCAGGAATAGTCGTGAAACAGACGCTTATTAAAGAGCATAAAGAAAAAGAGGAAAGCGATCTTTTGAATTTAATCAAAGCAATCACCTTTGGATTCCTTGAGCCAATATTTTTTATATGGATGGCATACCAGGCAAATATATTTGCTCTTTTTGCAAAATCCACAGATTTTTTTATACTTGCAGGAACAATAACACTTGTTGCAACAGCAGGAAAACTACTTGGGCCAATGATAGCAAGTTTTATGGACAAACAGACATTAAAAGAAGGAATAATTATTGGATGGGGAATGAATGCACGGGGAGCTGTAGAGCTGATAGCAGTGCAAATGGCATACAATGCTGAAATAATCCCTCCCGTTATTTATTCATCTGTAATATTTATGACATTTATTACTACAATCATCTCGCCTGTAATATTTAAATACATCACAAGAAAACATCACAACTGATTAATTTTCTCAAAAACCTTATCAGCAGACTCTTTAACTCTCTCTTCAAAATCAACCTTTCTTTCGCCTTCTTCCTCTTCAATCATCAATGCATTTATCATCTCTTTAGTAAATTCAGCTTCCTCCTGTATAAATTTGTCCCCTGCACAATGCTCCTTTATCAAATTGTCCTCAAGTTCATCAACTGACTCGTTTTTTATTTTTATTTCCTCAAACTCAGGGGTTGTAAGGCCGGCAGTGTTTTTCATAACAAAGTAAGCTCCAGACTCATAAAACTCATTAATTATCTCTCCCAGATTAATATCACTTATTCTCCCACTTAGTATTTTTCCATACAGCCTCAATGTGACAATTTTATCCTTCACGTTATCTTTTGCATAATCCTTAAGAGATGAGTGGATTTCCTCACAGCTTTTATTTTTGCAATCTAGAGAAACCGAATAAACATCAAAAATTCTCAATGGCTCAAATCTGGTTTTACCATCGTCATATAAATAAAACCCTCCATGCTTTAGCTTTTCAACCTCTCTGAAGCTGTTTGGAAAACATGGGCCAGGGTACACGATTTTACCATAACCCTCTGGCTCCTCCTCAATCACCTCGTGTACGTGCCCGCCTGCATAATAATCAAATCCCTTCGGCAAAAGAGACAGGGGGGCTGATTCCATCTTATTAAGCTCTGCTGACTTAAGCTCTGTTAAAGCCGTATGAAACATAAACACCTTAAAGCCTTCTTCCGTTTCAAGACTAACTCTATCCAAATCCTCATAATAACTTTTCTCAAGCATTCCCTTTTTCCCAAGCATACCTGCAATCATTGCACCCGTTTTGGAGTCTTTGGTAAAATTAAGCCTTAACTTTCCATTGACAACACTTCCCCGTACCACATTATAAACAAGGCCTGCACTTTCCAAAACATCAAGCATTGTTTTTCCTGTCGGAGAAAAATCATGACTGCCCTGGATGACATAAACATTGATTCCATAATCCCTAAGCTCCTTTAATTTAATTACAACACTTTTAAGCCGGCTAATCCCCGGAAGAGCTGTATTAAATAGATCTCCTGAAATTAAAACAAAATCAACATCTTCATCAATGCATTTATCGACTGCCATCTCAAACGCTTTCACAGAAATTTCAAGAAGCCTGGGGTCTCGCCAGCTTCCAATATGACAGTCTGCTAAATGCGCAAATTTCATGAAAGCTTAACACCCGTAAAATCTTTTTTTTCCTTTTTTTCCTTAGATTCTGAAAGCATTTCCCTAAAAAGAGGCATTTTTATGGGCATTGCAAATTTGCTGAAATTGCTTGAAATTATTGCTTCTCCCTTGTCAAGACTTGCAATATTCCTGCTGTCATCGCTTAAATCCTGGCTTGCACTCTCAATTATTGCCTGCCTCTCAGGATTCATTTCAATTCCCATTATAATTTTGGTATTCATATTTGCAAGTATCTGCCGGGGAATAAGACTGGGTAACTGTGTGATTGCAAAAAGTCCCACCTTAAACTTTCTCCCTTCCCTTGCAATAGTTGCAAATACATTAGGACCCTGATCCAGAACCTCTTTTCCTAGCACCCTGGGCGCTTCTTCCAGAACAACACTTACTACAGGCTTACCTGCAAGCTCACCCATTGACTTTGCCTTTTTATGCCTGTTTAAAACCTCGTTGAGAACTATGCTTCCAATAAGTATTTCTGAACTTCCTGAAAATCCGGAAGTATCAATTATTACCGTACGACCCTCATCAAGCTCATTAATAACATCTTCAACTGTAGATGTTCCAGCCTTCAAATCAAATATACCATTACATACGAGATAATTATTGCTGTATTCAAGATCCAACAGATACATAATCTTACGCCTGATAACACCAATGGTTGCCTCATTAAATCTTTGATCGAGTGGTTTTTCCAAGATTATTGCTTCAATCCATTTATCTTTGTATTTTTTATAATAGGTGTAAAGGGCATCCCTTTGCGGGTCAGACCAATAATTAGTGCCGTCAAAATGCTTAGGCTTAAGATGCCCCAGGTTAATCTTCAAAGTTCTGCCCCCAGGCGGAGCATTTTTTGGGGTGTAGTAAGTGACCTTTTGAGCCTTTGGATGATCTTTAAGGCCAATCCCGTTTCTCCCGTAATACTCATCATGCGGGTCAAGAACTAAGGTTCCACAGTAATCCTTATCCACGCTATCCCAGAGAACGCATTTGGTAAGGTTGCTTTTTCCTCTCCCTGTAGTTGCTGCAAGTAAGATATGCTCACTTAACACTCTGCTGCCATCCATATATATTGGTATGTCCATCACTTTTGAGCCGGAGCGCACCTTTCCAAATGACAAAGGGTTGTCCGGCTTAGTAAGAAAACGCATGTCTTCTTCCTCCACCTCGTTTACAGTAGAAAAAAAGTCAGGAAGGCTTTTGCTTGTAACTGCACCACTGGGTCTTAAATGAAGGACACTTTTTAAAACTGCCATCTTGTAATTTCTCAGCTCTGGCTCCATGAAATCAACATTAGCCTCTTCCTCTAGAAACATCCCTGAAATCAACTCCAGGTTTTGCTTTGAAAGCTGGCTAGCAAATCCCAAATCAACTACCTGAAAAAGCACTCTTTCCTCGCCACAATCAGCAACCAAAAGCTCACCTAGCTCAATATTCTGCCCTGATTTTTGCCTGGCAATTATCTTTGAAAAATCTCCTCCTACAACCTGCCCCTTTATCATCAGTCTTGAGAAAACAAGAGCCGTATATAAATGTTTTTGGCTTACAAACCAGTATTATTTAATAGGAAACGAAAAAATTTTGAAACGCCTTAGAGATAACAAAAATTTATTGAAGATTAAACCATTCAGCGCACGTATGGTGTATTTCTTTTGTTTACTGTATGGTCAAAGTATATATTAAGAGCCTCGTCAAAACCATAAGTTTTCACATTTTTCCTGAATTTCCTTGAAGGGTTCATCCGTTTTTCAATCCTTGGCTCATTTGCCCTGACAATCTCATAACTATCCTGTTTAATGCCGTGCTTTTTCATGTATCTGGCTGCCTTCTCATAAAGCTCCATTAATACATTTTGCGCCGGTACAAATTTACCTTTCCAGGCAAGCTTTGCATCAAAGCCCTGGGCTGCTGCCCTGTGGGAATTTTGAATCAGATAATTTGAGGGGAAGAGCTGTTTATTACAATAATTATTTATATTTTCCTTTGTGTTTATTATCCCACCCATCTCTTCTTCAAGAGCAAGGACTGAATACAAAAACAGGGAACTTACTGCCATATCCTCAATCAATGTAGGCTGCTTTGGCATTGGTCTAAATTCTACCCTGTAAAATCCATTAACCTGTGCCTTCACCCACGGCCATGTACTTGAAAAATGATTATGCAGCGAACCAAGCGGGTCCTTCTCATCATACTTAAAAACTGGGTCAAATTCAAGCATGGCTCTGAAGTAATCATCAAGGGAGTTTAAGTACTTTGGAACATTACCCACCCTGGGAACACCATTTGCTATATCTTTATTATTTTCATAAACGAATAGATGAGTGTCCTCAAAGGTTGTTAATTTTTTATCCATTGCACAGGAATTTGCAGCCAAAGCTATTAATGGGCCTGATAAAGCATTTGCAATATTATACAAAAGGACAGAATGTCTGTCATTTGTACCTGATATACTTATATGAAGAGAATTCATAAAGCCCCCGCCGGGTACTTTCCCAAAATTAATTTTTTCTCCGGTTCCCTCTTCAATAAAAACCATATCTTCTGGTTTCATCCGCTCAAGAATACTTGGGGTAAGGATTTGTGCCCTTTTTCTATCAGGAAGAAACCGGCTATAATCTTCTTCTGTTGTAAACTTAGGATGTATTCCAATAGGTAAGGGCTGAAAACTATAAATCTGCTCATAGGCACCTCTCATTTTATTCTCCTTACCCATAAGTTCCTCAAGACAAAGTGAAGGCCCCTTCTTAGTTGCACTAAAAGGAGAAGAATTCAGTTCAAGCATTTGGCTTCCACAGTCCTCATGTACTTCAGGATATATCTTTTTAACAGCTTTACCAGCCCCTGGTATTGCCTCAAAATTTTCACCCACTCCATGATATTCTGTTTCAATCCCAAATAACGGGTGCAGCTTTTTATTATTAAGATTGGATATAATCTCCGGAAAACACTCCTCATAGCATTCTTTAAATGCCCTTTTTGATTCTACAATCTCCTCTTTTGCAAGAGGACCATCCTGATTTTCAACATCTGCACCCATTTCAATCAACTTCCAATACAAAATTAACCAGATTCTCAATGTATTTATATACTGAATCCAGCTCAACATACTCGGAGTTCTTATGCCAGCCGGCACCCTTGACGCCATACACTACTCCCGGAATCCCCTTTTCAAAAAAATAGGAATAATCACTTGCACCATTTGTAACTACTTTTTCAGGATTGCCTGCAATTTTCTCAAGAACCTTAAAATATTCATTATTTGTATCAGCAAAACTTGCATCCCTTTTCTTGAGAATTTTATAATCACAGGCATATTTTTTCTTAACACCCTCAAAAATCTCAATAATTTCCTCTGAAAAAATCCCGGGCGCAAACCTTACGTCATACTTTATACTCACCTTATCAGGAACAATATTTTGTGCAGTCCCGCCATTTATGATAGTTGGACTCAGGTTAATCTTTTTCTCATAAAACTCATCACTCAGCTGAAGTTTAGGATGATTCCTGATTTCATTCATTACATCAATTGCAGTATAGATTGCATTCTTTGTATCAGGTCTTTCAGGATGTCCTGCCTCCCCAAAAACATCCATCCTAATCCTCAGAATACCCTTTTCCCGAACACTAAAGCCAAAGTTTTCTGTAGGCTCACCAACAATAACGTACTTAACCTCATTTAGAACAAATTCATTATCAAGAAGATGCTTTGTGCCCTGTAACCCGCCATCCTCCTCATCACTTACAATCATCAGAGAAACATTTTTACCCAGCGTTTTTAATTCAAGAAAACTTAATACCATTGAAACAGCACAACCCAGGGCATCCGCCGACCCCCTTCCATAAAGCCTGTTTCCTACAATTTTTGGAGTAAATGCTTCATCATCTGAGGGCACAACATCAACATGTGAATTAAAGACTATCTCAGCAGGTTCCGTGTATACAGACTTATGTCCGTTGCAACAGGCCTCATAAAACTTCACATCATGCTCATTTAAAATCCTTTTTATAATCTCGATATTGGAATTTGAATTGATACCCACTATCCCTTTATTAGCAATAATCTCTTTAAGACAGGTTAAAGCCCTTTGCTTTGTTTCATGCTGTATATTATACCCAGCCTTCACTTTATAGGTTGACTTGCTCATACCCTGCATAAATAAAAATATTAATAAAATAATTGCGAAATATAATTTTGTTAAATGAGAATATTTTTATATAATTAGTCCTAATTTACAAAAAAATGAAACTAAAAATTAAGAAATTATTGTTCTCCCTCTGTGAAAACAGCAGGAGAAAAACAAAGGAACTGGCAAAATTAACCAGAAGCAGCCAGCAATCCGCATCCTACCTTGTAAAGCAGTACAAAAAGAAAAACTATATCCAGTCATTTACCACAATAATTGACCCAGTCAAATTTGGCTTCATCAATATTGTGGTGGGCTTTGATTTTCTGAATCTGGAATATTCTAAAAAAAGGATCATGCTTCAGGAACTATCATCTAATGCAAATATAATATTAATTGAAGAAAACCAGCAGGGAGTAGACCTCTTGGTTGAGTACTCTGTTCTTAATATGTCTGCTTTCAATAAAATTCATTCAGAAATCATCAAAAGGTTCAGGGGAGAGATTTCTGCTAAATTCATTTATCCAATAATTGTAAAGCACAGGTTTGAAAAAAACTACTTGGTTAGAAAACCCAATGAAAAAGATATTATACTATGCGGAGACAGGGAGAAAACTGAATTAACTGAAAATGAAAAAAACGTCCTAACCAAAATTTTCCGCCATCCTGATAAAAGCATCTCCCAGATTGCAGTTAAGACAGGCCTCACATCAAAAACGGTTATGAAAATTAAGGCTAATCTTGAAAAAAACAGTATTATCAAAGGCTATTCCTGCATACTCAATCATTCAAAGCTGGGAATTATTCGTCACCATATCTTCTTAAACTTTAAGGATGAGGGAGTTGAGTTCATTGACAAATTCGTTCAGTTTGCAAGAATGCACAAAAACATTGTAACACTTGTAAAATTACTGGGCCATTATCAGGTTATGATCACTGTTGAGGAGCTTAAAAGCGTAGATGTCTTAAGGCAAATAAGAGCAGAATTTCCAACACTAGATTACCTTGTGCTTAAATCTGAAAAGATACTGAAAAAACATTCCTTTCCGCTCGAAGACTGGATTAAGTACTAAATAACAAAAACAGGCACTTTCTTTAAAAATATTACTCACTCTATAATAGAAAATTATTTAAATACTCTGTGTTTACTTTCCAGTAAATAGTGGGCGTGGGATTTTAATATGTCAGAACTAAAAAGATTACAAAACCAACTGGAGCAGCTGGAGCGGTCCTATAAGCTTGGGATTATTTCTGAGAATGAGTATAAAAAGGGTAAAGATAACCTTAACAGAAAAATTGAGCCTCTTTTGGAAGAAAAGAAAAAGTCCGAAGAGAGTAAAAAGATAATTGATGAAGTGTTAAGCGAAAAGCCGGGAAAAAAAGCTTCTGAAAAGAAAACTGAAACTACTTCAAAAAAGGAGAAGCAGGCTGACAAAAAAACTGAAGAAAAAAAGACACCAAAAGAGCCTGAAAAAGCTAAGGAAAAAACCGCAAAAGAAGATAAAAAAACTAAATCTGAAGAAAAGAAGCCTGAAAAAGCTAAGGAGAAAAAGACCGCAAAGGAAGACAAAAAAAAGGCTGAAGAGAAAAAAGCAGACAAAAAGGAAAAAACCCCTGAAAAGAAAAAACAAAAAAAGACAAAGGATAAGAAGCAAAAAAGAAACTGGAAAGGCACCTTCTGGACTATATTATTAATACTTGTAATAATTGTGGCTTTGTATATGTTATTCAGGGGGCCCGAAAGCGAAGAACAATATATTATCCCTGAGAAAAACCTGACAGGAGTTGACAAAACAATTAGTCTGGAGTTTTATACATCCTACGCATGCCAATACTGTGCTGAAACAGATAGTATAATGCGAAATATTGAAGAGGTTTACGGTGATAATGTAGAAGTGGAAAGAATACATTACCCATATAATCTTGAAATAGACTATGACATGGACAGGGCTGCAGTATGTGCTGAACAGGCAGGGGATGAGAGAAATTACTCAAAAAGGCTCTATGAGGCAAAAAAGCCCATCCCTAAAGAAGACCTTGTTGTTATTGCAGGAGAGCTTGGAATGAATACTACTGAATTTGAGCAATGCATGCAAGATAACGAAACTGCAAGAACCGTACTTACAGACTATAAAAGAGCACTGGACAAAAAAATTAACAGCATACCTAAGGTATACATTAGCGGAGGTATACTTACAGGCGCAAAACCAGCTTACTACTATGAATACTTAATTGACGAGGAGCTCTTTTAATAACTTTTTTTATTCTCTTCTACATATACAGATACAATCATCTTCTAAACTGGCATCCTCATATTCAAGCCCAAACTGAGTACAACCGCTTACGCCTGAACATGCATTCTCACACCCTTCCTCTGTCTCGCACTTTTCATTACTCTCCCCGCTCATGGGATCTGTACACGCAGGCTCAGCCGTTAGGTTAATTCTTTCAACATCCGATTCATTCACGCTTGTGTTTATAGAAGATTCGGTTTTATTTTCCGTATCCTCAAACTCTGTTTTCATTGACCTTAAAAACGGAAAACCAATAGCTACAAACAAAATCATACCAAAAACAATAATTGCAAGTACCATAAACCTCTTTTTCATAACAATACTTATGTAAAGCTTAATTTAAATTTTTTTCCACTGGCTTTGATATAAAGATTTCAGGATACTTTTTCTGAAGTGACTTTATAATATTTGAACGAGTCTCATTTTCTGAGCCGAATTCTGTTGAATAGTTAATATCCAAAAAGAAATCCTTACCATCTGAATCAATGTATACCTCAAACCCTTCTTTTTTCATTTTGTTAAGCTTAGTCTGCATATCTTTTGAATAAGTTTTTACTGGAAGCCTTAATGCCCCGGAAATATTATTTTTGCCATAATTTCTTGTGTTTTTATCCAGGAAATTTTTGTTTGGTACCTTAACCAGAAGATTCTTGCTTGTTTTTAATGTTACAAAAAACGTTCCAATTCTCTCAACCACTCCTAAATCATCAGAAGTACTAACCACGTCGCCTATCCTGAAAGGCCTTTTAGTCAGTATAATAAGCCATGCAAAAAATGAAAGAATTATATCACGAATAGCAAAGGCCACCCCAGTTGTAATAAGCCCCAGGAAAATTGTAATATCTGTTGTTTGAACCCCTGTCTCATAAAGTATATAGGCACCGCCAATTGAATAAATAAATACTGAATAAAGCTTCGTAATAAATATTCTCTGCTCAATTTCCATCTCCTTTTTAAACATATTAAAGACTCTGTCAACAGTTAGTCTGATAACCCCATTGATAATAATAAGTGTCAGGGCAATTGTCAAAAACATGGATACTACATTATACACATTACCGGGTAATGCTATGTAATCCTTTTCTGCTGCGTAAAGAACTCCCCTGAAAACAAGAAATAAGAGGAGAAAGAGAATTATTGCCTTGTTAAAAAATGATTTTTTTGCCCTTGCCATCTTATTCATGAAATAAAATTTAACTATTAAAGTTTTTTCTTTCAAGCACACATAGACATTCAATATGCTTGGTATAAGGAAACATATCATATGCCTCAAGCAGGCGAATATTGTACTTTTTTTCCAAAAACTTCAGGTCCTTTTTTAGACTCAGGGGATTGCATGACATCAAAATTATTCTGGCAGGCTTTTTCCATAAGATTTTCCGGCAAACCTTTCTCCCAAGACCTCTTCTCGGAGGGTCTGCAATTATTGTATCTACTCCTATTGGCATGTTTAAGTATTTGGATACATCCTCACACACAAAATTTGCATCTATTTTATTTAATTTCGCATTATCTTTTGCACACCGTACTGATTCGGGAACACTTTCAACACCAACTACATCTGATGCGCTGTCTGCACAATAAAGAGAAATTGCCCCCACACCACAATACAAATCAAGCACTCTGCCTTCAGATTCATTTCTTATTTTTTGTATCATTTCCTTTGCAACAACAGGGTTAGGCTGAAAAAAAACATTTTGGGAAATTTTGAGCTTGACGCCATCAAAATCCTCTTCAAGCTCCTTGCCCCACACTTTCAATACTTTTCCATAACTGCTGTCTGCCTTTGCATCATTTACAAGCCAGCAAATACAGTCAGCCTGCAACTCATTAATGACCTTGAGAATTTCATCATTATCATTTGAAGTCACAAAACCAACCATCAATTCCCCGCTAAACTTAGCCTCCCTCAACACCACATACCTTAAGTACCCTGAGTGTTTCAGATAATCATAAGGCTCAATTTTATACTTTTTTAGAAGGCTTCTGATTCTTTTAAGCAACTGATTCATTTCATCTGACATAAGCAGGCAGTGCTCAATATCTACAACCTGCCTGAAGTTACCCCTCTGTCTTAAACCAAGCTTGTTAAAGGAAAAAACATAATCCATCCTGTGCCTGTATCCTAAACTCACTGAAGAAGGGTTTATTGTGATATCTCTTGCAAAAATATTTTGCAGTTCTCGCCTTTTTTCATTTAACTGCTCTTCATAGGAAACTGAATAATAACAGCCGCCACAATTTTCAAAATAAGGGCATTTCATAATTTTTTGGGGATAAAGAATTCCTTTAAAACTCTTTATGTAAGAAAGAAAAAAAATTATTTTTGTATAGCTGAGCCGATAATTGCCGCCGCTGTAACGATTCCGGAAGTAAGCACAATCCAGTTTCCTTCCACATTACTAAACCCAGCCCAGGCTGCACCAAGCTTGATTATCCATACTGTCAGCATAAAATATATTATTCCAAGCAGAATCATAACCAAAGACGCAACAATTGTAACGCTCAGATTTGCAAATCCTTTTACAACACCCATTTTAAACTTCACCCCATATTAGTTTTCAAGTTGTGAAATATATCAAAATATATAAATTTTAGTACTGGCAACTACAATAATTAAGAGAATAGTGAAACTAAACCCGCACAATAAATTTTTTCCATATAGAAAAATATTAATACAACACCTCTCTTCATAGATTCATGGCAAAAGGCAGACCCACCAAATCGGAAATAAGACAAAATATCGTAGAAATTCTTTATTTTCTTGGGGAAAGTTACGGCTATAAAATATACCAGATTTACAGGGAAATATTCCCAAAGTGCACGAGCAAAGCAATATACTATCATCTCAGAAAAGGTACTGAGCTTGGGGAGTTTGTTGTCAAAAAAGTGGAAACACAAGCAGGTGACTATTCGTGGGGAAACACTGCTGAAAAAATATTTTACACCCTTGGACCAAACGCTCAGCCAAAAATTGACAAAAGAGTAAAAAATGAGATTGAAAGGCTTAATTCATAAAATAAAACAAGTTCTTTTGGAGCCAGAGAGATTTTTTAACTCGGTAAAAAAGGAAAAGGGTCTTAAGGCACAGACAGTATTTTTGGTAACAGTAGTCTTTTTTGTCTTTCTCTTTTTAACCTATAATTACATACAGCAGATTAACAGCTTTCTGCATCTTCTAGCACAGTATTATGGTCTGACTGCATTTAACCATATTCCCCTAAACATTAAAACCTATGCAATATTTTATTTTTCACTCGTAATACTATACCTTCTGTTAGCGCTTCTTAGATATGCGGTAACCCATTTTTTTGTAAAACTTTTTAATTCAAACGCCACTTATCAGGAAACCTACAAGGCAATGGTGTATACACGCTCCCCTGAGTTCTTCTCCGCGCCCATCCTGTTAATCCTGACAATACTATTTCCATTTGCGCTTGCAAAACCCATTTTATGGAGTATCTGGGGGGTATTTTTTCTTGCTTTCTTAGCACTGTCAATTTACCAGATAATCCTGAGGACAAAGGGCCTTTCCAAACTGCAGGATATAAGCTACCTGAAATCCTTTCTCTCAATCTATATCTTTGGACAAATTATGCAGCTAATAATTATTCTAACAATTGAAGTCCTGCTCGTTGGTTTAATTGGTTTTGTTTTGTATTTTATTTTCTGAATTTTTGCATAAAAACTTTCAGCCTTTAAACCCGGTATCCACAAGAACCCATCTCTTTCCAATTAACTTACAAATTAACC
>JBMCCQ010000004.1:0-37403 GCA_048618745.1 Candidatus Nanoarchaeia archaeon | reverse complement strand
TTGAATAAATTCTGCATGTTGCTTTCCCACTTTTTATTTCAAGAAAAGGACACCAGCCGTTAATTCTTTTCAGAAAGAGCCCCTCAAAATATTTCTTATACTCTTTTAATCTTTGCTTGTCCTTATTAGTAAGATTAACTCTAAGTTTACAGCATCTCCCACATCTTTTACAGCTGAACCTTTTCGAAGCCAGATATATTTCAAACAAATCATCCCTTAATGAAATATAGAGTAAAACAACAACTACAAAAAGTACAAGCCATACTTCTTCCATGGACGAAGTCATAGTATTTTTTATTTAAATCTATTTAACAAGAGGCTTTTTTGCATAAACCGCCGGATACTTTATGGGGCGTACATCAGCATTATCCCTATTGGGTATCAGATGCTGGTAGGCAATATTGAGCCACTGTCGTTTTGCATCAAATTTCCTTGGCCTCGATGGCCTTGAGTGCTCATTAGTTTCATAAACCACCCTGAAAATACCTACATTATCATCTATTAAGAACTGGTTTTCGAAATCTTGATATTCATCTTTAAGAGCTCTTTTTGCTTTTTTGTCAATATACAAAAGAACATACTTTGCAACATTCTCATTAGTTATCCTGGTTAGTGATCTGCTTTCATTACTACCCACATAAGTAGTAAACTGGATTCCATTGCTGTTTAATATATGAGAGCCATTTGAAGCTGCTGTTCTTTTACCCCCTATAATCTGGCTGAAACCATGATATTCAAAGAACTTATGGGTAAGGTTTTTCTCCAGGCGTTCATCAAAAGTGCCGTCCTGTGTAAATGTGCCCTGCATATAGCCTAAAGTATTTGCAAGCTCCTCAACACTCTTTATAAAATTTTTAATCACGGGCACCCTGTAATGGGTTAAAATATACCCTAATCCCTCCTTTTCATCAGGACCTACAAGCATTGCCATATCGGTATTTTTCAAATGCTCTAAAGTATTCTTAAACCCAGGCTGTAAGACCGCCTGCTCTCTTGTAAAACTATTCTTAAACTCCTCCTGTACAACTGTACTCATCTCTTTTTTTAGGTTCTCCCTTTTCAGCTGGTTTTCACTTCTATACCTTAACTGCCATTTTAATTCATCAGGCAATTTGGTTCTTGAAAAAAAAAGCAGGCACGAATTATGAAAATCAGCCTCTCTCTCAGAAATAACATCACCCGAGACATTAACAGGCCTTAAGCTTTCCGGCTGAACAAATGGAAAATTTTTCCTGCCCATATCCAAAAAATTCCGATAACTATCAACGAGCACATATTCAGTTAATACTGCATCCAAAAAACTCTGCGCCTGTTTATACTTAAGTTCAGTATCCCTTTCAAAAGGACTCTTCTCCCAACCATCCATATAGTTACAACTCCAAAATAACAAAAATTAAGAAATAGAAAATTGAAATAGTATTTATTTCTTTCGTCTAAGGCTATGCAACGCTGTCGAAAGCCCGGCTCCCACAGCGGCCCCCACACTTGCTGCAATAATGGAGGCTTTTTCCGGATTCTTTTTTGCATAAGACCTTACTTTTTCTTCGGCCTGCTTGTACTTTTGTCGCAGTTCCTGTAATTGCTTTTCAGCCACCTTTTGAGCCTCTTGTATATTTTCTTTTGCTTCCTTTTTTACAGTCTCAACCTTTTTCTTGGTAGAACCTGCCTTCCCTGCAGTCTTTTTTGTTGCCTTTGTAGCTGGCTTTTTGACTGCCGAAGATTTTGCAGACGTACTTTTTTTTGTTGCTTTTTTTGTCGCCATATTCAGTATCACCTTTTTGTTTTTTCAATATCTAGCCTCATTAACAACGAGACAATGAGCATTATCAACCCAAAAATCATTAACGACCAACCATAACCTATTCCAAAATACTCCTTAAGTAAGATAACTATTGAAATAAGAACAAAAATAATCCCTGTTAAAAATAACACATAACTGCCAAGGTACCTGGAAGAAAACCTGACCATTGCCTCAACATTTTCCCGCACGCTTTCAAAAAAGCTTTCAAATATTCTCCTTGAAGACTCGTAAATAAACTCAGTACTTTTGCTTTTTAGTATAGACTCAAAAAAGCCCTCTTTTTTCTCTTCCTTTTTTGCCATACAATGTGTAATATGAATATTACTATTTAAATTTAATTATTCAGGGAATTCATTTGAGTAATAAATTGAACGGTTTGATGCTATAATCATGGCTTCAGCATTATCTATATCTTCAATTAAATCCAACCCATTTACTGGTCCCATGACAAAAATTCCCGTCGACAAAGCATCTGCCATTGTCGCATTGGGGGCAAGAACCGTAACTGATATGCTATTATTTGCAGAATAGCCGGTCTTAGGATTTACGATATGATGAAAACTCATGTTTTCATTAAAATATCGCTCATAATTTCCAGAGGTAGCAACAGCCTCGTCTTCTAAAGCAATATTAAGTAAATATCCTTTTTCATTTGGATTTTCAATGGCTATCTTCCACAAATCATCATTTTGCTTTTTCCCATAGCCATACATATCTCCGCCAGCATTAACAAGCGCCGAATTAATGCCATTATCCTTTAGCACATCAACTGCCCTATCAATTGCATATCCCTTCACAATACCCCCCAATGTAAGACTATATGATTTACTGGGTAGAATTACTGTTCCATTTTCAATTAGAATGGAACTTGCATTAACAAGTTTAAGAGTCTTGTTAATCTCATTTGCAGTTGGTGGCCTTTTTTTAACCTCAAAGGATTCCTCATATAATTCAAGCAATGGCTGAACAGTTATATCAAAAGAGCCGTTTGTAGACTCTGCGTAACTTTTTGATTGCCTTATTACAGAAATAAATTCCTCGTCAGCTTTTACTTGTCCTTCCTTATTTAACCTGTATGCAGTTGAGTTTTTATGTATTGTAAACTTATTTTCAATCCTTTTAATTTCAGAAAACGCCTCTTCAAACGCTTCCTCAGCCTCTTCACTACTTCCTGCATTAACTGTTATTGTAATAACAGTATCCATCATCGTTCTTGACTGCTGATATTCATTTGACTGAGAGCACGAGGATAAGAAAAACAGCACAATCAGTATTCCTAATAGGCAAATGCATTTTTTCATAAATCTTTGTAAAAGTAAAAGCTATAAAAACTTTTTTGTAAAAACATTATTAATAGATTATAAGACATTTCAATAATCCTTAACACATCTCCAAAACCCAGCTTGAAAACGTTTATTATTTTCATTAAGTTATTATTATGCGCATTCAATTGTGTTAAGCCCAAGAACACTAAGCCCTCAATAATCTTAAGATATGCCTTCCAAAGTAATAAATTTTATAAACTAATCTTTATATATCTATTCATATGTTAAGTTTTAAAAGAGGTGTCATCCTGCCTGAGATTAAACCAGGGAGCAAGACAAAAATTAGTGAAATGAAGCTTTCTTCAAAATTGACCCTGCCACTCTCCCAGCATATAGGAAAACCTGCCAAGCCCTTGGTTAGTGAAGGTGAATATGTAAAAAAATATCAAAAAATTGCTGAAAAAAACAGCGCTATTTCTGCAAATATTCATGCCCCTTCTTCAGGGACTATAACACAAGTAAGTGATAATATAGTAATTGAAACGGATGGAAAAGATGAAGGCACCGCTCCGGGAAATTTCCAAGAGACACCAGGGAAAGAGGAATTAATTGAAAGGATAAGGGAAGCCGGAATTGTAGGATTGGGTGGAGCCTGTTTCCCGACAGATGTAAAACTGCAACCCAAAAATGAAATTGAAGAATTTATTCTCAATGGATGTGAGTGTGAGCCATATTTGACTACAGATCACAGGCTTATGCTCGAAAAGCCCGAAAAAATAATTAAGGGAATGAAACTAATGATTAACGCATGTGGCGCAAAAAAAGGAATTATTGCTATTGAAGAGAATAAAAAAGACGCATATAAAAAGATACTAAAACTTGCTAATAAAGAAAATATTTCCACCCAATTGGTCAAAACCAAATACCCCCAGGGCGCTGAAAAAATGCTTATTTATGCTCTTACAAAAAAGAAAGTCCCGACAGGCGGGCTTCCTGCAGATGTTGGGTGTGTTGTAAATAATGTTGCAACAGCGGTAGCAGTCTATAATGCAATCCACGCGAACATCCCTCTTATTCAAAGAGTAGTTACTGTGACAGGTAATGTAAAAAAGCCAATGAATATTGATGTAAAACTTGGAACACCAGTAGAAGAACTCCTTAATAAGGCAGGTATCAAAGAAGGCTCCAAGAGAGTTATAATGGGTGGGCCAATGATGGGCAGAGCTCTTGATTCACTGCAGGAGCCGATAGTTAAAGGGACAAGCGGTATAACTGTTTTAGCCTCCTCTCCTCCGGATTACAGCCACTGTATACGATGTGGAGATTGTGTAAGGGCATGCCCCATGAATCTTTTGCCCACAAAAATTGCAGCCTTCGCACAAAAAGAAAAATTCAGGGAAGCTGATAACATATATGCAATGGATTGTATTGAATGCGGATGCTGCTCTTATGTATGTCCAAGCGCAATTCCATTGGTGCAATATATTAAGCTTGCAAAAGAAGGAATAAAAAATGAAGTTCATAAAAAGTAGTGCACCACACATCTGGAAAAAGGGAAGCAAAGACCAGATTATGGGTTTGGTTATTTTGGCATTACTGCCGGCAACATTTACAGGCGCATATATTTTCGGACAACAGGCCCTGCTTATTATTATAACAGGTTTGATTACAGCCTGGGTAACAGATATTGCAATGCAGTTTCTCACCAAAAAAAGAGGTAATATAATAAACCTGTCATCAATTCTTACAGGACTTTTACTTGCATTAGTTCTCCCGCCAACTGCCCCTCTGTGGATGCCAACTGTTGGAACAATTATTGCCGTATCTATCGGAAAATATGCCTTTGGCCCGGGAAACAGCATATTCAACCCCGCTCTTGTTGGCAGAGCATTCCTTGTTTTATCTTGGCCTCAGCTAATGAGCACCTGGGTTGCACCTGACGGGGTTACAAAAGCCACACCATTGGCAGCCAATGTAAAACCCCTTTATAATGAGCTTTTTTTTGGCTCAGTGGGAGGCTGTATAGGAGAAACTTCTGCTATTGCATTACTGCTTGGTGGAGTTTTTTTAATTGTATTCAGGGTCATTGACTGGCGCATCCCATTCACATACATTGCTACAGTTGGAGTGCTTACATCAATTACAGGCTCTGACCCATTGTTTCATATATTAGCAGGAGGATTGATAATCGGCGCATTTTTTATGGCAACAGACTATGTAACAATTCCAATTACAGGTAACGGAAGGCTTATCTTTGCAGTTGGCTGCGGCCTTCTCACATTTTTATTCAGAATATACTCGGGAATGCCCGAAGGAGTTATGTACTCAATTTTGCTAATGAATGCACTTACTCCCTTGATTGAAAAGCTCACTGTACCAAAGCCATTTGGAGGTAAGAGATGAAAAACAGTACCGTAATCGAGGTAATTATAGTAACGGCCATTGTTGTTATTTCAACTTTTTTATTAACAATAACCCACACTTACACCAAACCAGTAATTGAAGAAAACGAGCAAAAGGAATTTAATAAAAAATTAAAAAAATTATTTCCTGAAACAAACCACACCAAAGAGCTATCCGGAAAATGCTACGAGGTCTATGACAAAAACCAGAACAGATTAGGCCATGCTGTCATCACTGAAAGTTATGGCTATCAAAGCGAAATCCGGCTGTTGGTAGGATATAAAGACAACCAAACAATAAGCTCAGTAGTAATCCTGAACCAGGAAGAAACACCCGGTGTGGGCTCAAAAGTAGAGGAGCAAAGCTTTTTAAGCCAGTTTAAAGGGGTCAGTAAAGACGAGTTTAATAATATTGATGCAATCAGCGGGGCCACAATATCATCCGAAGCTGTTGTAGAGGCTGCAAAAGATTCGTTTGAGGAATTAGAATGCTAAAAACTTTCACAGATGGAATAATAAAAAGAAATGCAATATTTGTCCAGCTGCTTGGACTATGCCCCTCGCTTGCAGTAACTACCAGTCTTGAAAATGCCCTGGGCTTAGGTATTGCGACATTTTTTGTCCTTTTCTTTTCCTCAGTCACTGCATCTCTTATAAAAAATATAATTCCCACCGACGTAAGAATTCCTTCATTCATTGTGATAATTGCAACATTTGTTACTCTCTCAAGTATGTTAATGGAAGCTTATTTTCCGGCGCTTCATGACAATTTGGGCATTTACGTGCCGCTGATTGTGGTAAACTGTCTTGTGCTTGGAAGGGTATTGTCATTTAGCTACAAAAACACCTTAAGTGCGTCGTCACTTGATGCCTTTGGAACTGGTATTGGTTTTATAGGGGGGCTTGCAATAATAGGAATAATAAGAGAAATCATAGGAACAGGACAAATCTCACTACTTGGAGTAAATATATTGAATATACCATTAAACGGCATGCAGATAATGATACTCCCACCTGGCGCGCTCTTAACAATAGGGCTCCTGCTTGCCCTTTTTAACTACGCTGGGAGGTGGAGACAATGAATGACCTTTTTATTATCATACTAAGCGCAGTTTTTGTAAATAACGTAATCTTAATGCAGTTTCTGGGCATGTGCCCATTTTTTGGTGTAAGTAAAAGCTTAAAGCCTGCCCTTGGTATGAGTGCTGCAGTTACCTTCGTTATGACTATAGCAAGTTTTGTCACCTGGCTTGTATACTGGCTTGTCCTTGAGCCTCTTTCAGCCCAATACTTAAAGATTGTAATATTTATTTTTGTGATTGCCTCACTTGTACAGCTTGTTGAACTGGTAATAAAAAAATACAGCCAGCCATTATATAAAACTCTGGGAATATACCTTCCTTTGATCACCACAAACTGTGCTATCCTTGGCGTTGCCTTTCTTAATATCACTAATGAATACAATCTTTTTAACAGCATTGTTTACGGCTTCAGCGCGGGAGTGGGTTTTACTATTGCTTTATTATTAATGGCAGGGATAAGAGAAAGGCTCGAGCTAGGTGAAACTCCAAAAGCGATGCAGGGTGCGCCAATTGCATTCATCACAGCAAGCCTGATATCGCTTGCATTTTTGGGGTTAAAATCGTTTATGGGATAAAATGATATATGTAATAATATTTGCTACAGGAATTGCAGTCTTATTTGGATTAATCCTTGCCATAGCCTCCAAAAAGATGCAGCCCTCTGAAGATGAGCTGACTAAAAAAATAAAAGAAGTGCTACCTGGAAGGAACTGTGGGGGCTGCGGATTTGCAAACTGCACTGAATACGCTAAGGCTGCGGCAAAAGACCCTTCCCTGGTTGGCAAATGCGTGCTTGCAGATGAGGGTATTAACAAAAAGCTTTCTGAGCTAACCGGCAGCAACATTAATTCTGATAAGAAAACAGCAAAAGTTATGTGTAGGGGAGAAAGTTATGAAAAAGCACACTACAAGGGAGTAAGCTCCTGCAAAGCAGCATTACTATTAGGAAACTTTAAGGCCTGCAGTTTTGGCTGTCTTGGCCTTGGAGATTGTGTTATTGCCTGTGAATATAATGCAATTAAGATAATTGATGGTGTAGCAGTAGTTGATGAAAATAAATGCGTCGGTTGCGATAAATGCGCAAAAGCCTGCCCACAGGGACTTATTGAATTAACTTCTTCAAAAAATGTAATAACTGTCAAATGTTCTTCTACTAAAGACAAAAAAACAAAAGCAAAAGAATGCAAAAACAGTTGCATTGGGTGCGGAATGTGCGTGAAGGTGTGCCCAACAGAGGCAATTAAGATTGAAAATGACCTCGCAATAATTGACCAAGAGAAATGCACTCATTGCGGTGCCTGCGCAAAGAAATGCCCAAGGAGAGTAATTGAAAACAAAAGTAATTTAAAAAACAATAATTAAGTGACTTTGCTATGGCAGAATTTAAGCCTAATAAACGTGTATTTTTAATATTCAGGTTTTTATGGAGCAGTCTTGCAGCCTTAGGTATATTCATAATTATTGGCATAATTCTCAATATTTTGCTAAATCCACTTGTATGGGTGCCTCTACTTATAATATTCATAATAACGCGAATATATTCTTACATTGCACTAAACGTAAGGCATCAAAAGGAAAAATACATTTTCACCAAAGATAAAATAATCAAAAAAGAAGGCGGACTGTTTTCAGACAGTGAAACTGAGCTTAACATAAAAAACATTACAAATGTAGAGTTGATTCTCCCACTGATTGAGCATTGGAGATTTAAAACAGGCCATATAAAGATTGAATCGGCAGGAAGCGGCGGGACAGAAGTGCGCCTTCTATCAATTGATCAGCCACTGGATGTATATCACGTTATAGCTGATTTAATGAAGCAAAAAGGTTTCAGCCTGAAAAAAAACAATTTAATACAGGAGGAAAGCCCTCATATTCTCGGAGTGCTTTTTGAATCAATAAAAGTTTTCACAGGAATTGTTTTTGCTATTTTTATAGTAGCAATTAATATGGTAGGTGCTTCGCTTGCCTTTTTAAATGCATATTTGCTTTTGGCAGCCCTAGGAATGTTTTTCTTGCTTTTGGGTGTCCTTTTGTATTCTATGTTTGTATTTTTTGACTTAAAAAACAGGGTTTACCAGGTTTATTCTGATGTAATAACGTATAAGGAGGGCTTTCTTACAAAACATTATGCCTTTATCCCCATTGAGAATCTTGCTGACTCCTATTCAACACAAACAGTCGTTGACAGGATATTCGGGTTGTATGATGTAAAGATAAGCTCCCAGGGGGCTGGTCAGGAAATTACTTTCAAAAATATGGCCAATGGTAAAAAGCTTGAAGAAAATCTTGATAAACTGATAAATTCAAAACAGAGTATAGCAAGAAAAGAAAGCAAAACTACAGCTCAGGCCAAAAAGGAAGTAAAAACGCCTAAACTGCAAAGGAAAACCTCTTACACTAACCAATTTCAAATGGATATGACAAGAACATTATTTCCCGTATTCATCCTTATGGTTGTGTTGTTCCCTCTGATAATTATCTGGGCGATAATGCTTATCCCACTTATTATAAAAGTATCTGCCACCAAATATTTTGTTAAGAAAAGCAGTATGGAAGAGAGTTATGAGTTCTTGTCTGCAAAAAGTAAAGAGTTTACAAATGAGAAAATCACAGCAGTGATTGTAAGAGAAAATATACTTGATAAGCTTTTCAATACAATGACTATAGACTTCTGGTCTATTGGCTCTTCAGAGCATATTAGTTTTCAAAACATAAAAAAGTCTCCAGAGATTGTTGATGCAGTCACTGCCAAAACAGGCATAATTAAACAGGATATGCTGCAAGAAATGAATTCTGCATTCAGCATACAAAAGATGATTTTTGCTGTACTTCCCTTAAATTTTATTATATTTTGTATAATTCTAGCAGGGTTTGTTCTTTCCATCCTGCATCCCCTTTTCCTAGCAATACCCATTCTTACAATTATGGTCTTGTTAATAATTATTGTATATAATACCGAATACTACAAAAGATCAAGACTTACCTTTTACAAAGACTACCTGCATTTTAAAAGAGGGCTCTTGTTTAAGGACAATTTTTTTGTGCTATATAATAACATAAAGGATATTAAAACAAAGAAACACCCTGTTAGTGGAGCAGGCAGCATAAAATTTAATATTGCCGGAGTACATATGCAGGGGCATGGCAACCAGAAGGCATTAGTATCAAACAGTTTTAAGATAAACTATATTGATGATATTGCAGTTAAAGATGACCTTATCGATTACACTTTATACAATAGACCTGACAAAAGTACCCTTTTACAGGCAAAAAAAAATATCCAGAGTATTAGGGCACAAACCATACACCATACAAAGCCCGCATTAATCAATCCTTTATTCATACTATTGGTCTTCAGCGTGATTATTTTTCCGCTGATATTGCTTTTACCGCTCACTCTGCCGCTTCTTGTCCTGCATATAAGAGCAAAAAGCTATATTATTGAAGATTACAGGGCTTTAGCAAGAGCAGGGATAGTTTACAAAACACAAACATCCATTGTATTTTCCAAAATTGACCATTTAAACACCACGCAGAATTTCCTTAATAAAATGTTTAAAAATGGAAATGTAATTATTAACACTGCAGGAAGCCAGATGCCGGAACTTGTAATTTCTAACATCCCCGACTACAGGAACTTCTATGAGATTCTTAACAGGTATTATTAATTATAGATAGCAGGAGTTACAAAGCCAGACAAAATATTTATAAAGAGTTCTTTATACCGACAGTTTACTGGTAGCTTGCACAAGTAGACATGGCAGATTCTTTCACGCCGTGTGAAAGGCAGGCATCCAACGTGAAATCTGCATAAATCGGATGTAGCGGGAGGTAATAAAATGGCAATAGAAAAAGTAGACATATTAATTGAGGGCGGAAAAGCCACAGCAGCGCCGCCGCTAGGGCCTGCTCTTGGACCAATGGGAGTAAATATTGGCCAGGTGGTAACTGACATTAATAAGAAAACAGATGACTTCAAGGGCATGAAGGTTCCGGTTCTTGTTAGTGTAAACACTGATACCAAAGAATACTGGATTAAAGTTGGTACTCCGCCGGCTTCTGAATTGATAAAAAAGGAAGCAGGAATAAAAAAAGGCGCACAGAACTGCCAGACTGAAACGGTCGCAGATTTAAGCATAGACACTGTTGCAAAGGTTGCAAGAATGAAAGGAGACAGTCTTTTAGGACTTGACCTCGTTAAAAAAACCCTTGAAATACTTGGCACATGCAATACCATGGGGATTAAAGTTGAGGGAAAATCTCCTGTTGAGATAACTAAGGCCATTAAGAAGGGAGAATACAACGACCAGATAATGGCACTTGCTAAGTAATCAATTCTTTTATTTTCTTATATTCTTTTCCACTTTTTTCTATAACTGAAACCACATTTGATTTATTGGTTCCAAGTCCTTTCCAGTCAAGAGCAATAATCGGCTCAGCCCCTTTTGTTTTTTCAATGGCCTGCTTAAGCATCAAAGTATCCAGTTTTTCCAGCATATATTTCGGGCACACGTGTCCTACCGCAAATCCTGTTCTTTCAACAAGTTTATTAAAATTGTTGCAATAATGCGGGCCACCAATACCAAAGATTGCCTGTGTTTCCGGAATTTTTTTGTTAGTGAGAGAGTAAATGGATTTTGCAAGTATTTTTCCTGCTTCATCGTTTTGCCACTCCTCAAGACTGCTGCCAATCTCAATAAAAATACATGGTTTTTCAATTAGTGGGCCGTGATGGGTTGCCTCCATTGTAACCTCAAAATCCAATGTATTATTTTTCTTGAGTTCAAGATAAGCCTCTCTTTGCAGATTTGCAGGAGATGTGCATAAACTTTTATCCTTTCCCCCGTACTCGGCCTCATCCCAGTTCCCCGGCGTATGCACACAAAGGCAGGGTTTCTTTTGTTGACTAGCATGACGCGTTGCAAAAATTATTATGTCTCCATTTGTGAGACCATCAACATCAGAATAAAGGGTTTCCCCTGAAATTTTGATTAACTCGAAATTATCCTGTGGGAATTCCTTAAGATGATTATAGATATTCATACCGGCAAGGTCTTTTTGTGAAGTGATAACTGAGTACATAGGGATAAATCCACTCCTTAATTTAAAAATATTACCAAAAGACAGTTGTTACTTTATAGATACAAAAAACAAAAAATTTAAAAGGAGTTCTTAACTACCCCAAAATAACGAAATGGTATATTTAAAGAACGATTACACACCACTTGAAAGCTTAGTGGAGACCTATGAGAGAAATGGAACCTTCTCTACTGGAGAATGGGAAAAAAATAATAAGGTTAGTGTTGTTATCACCACATACAATCAGGAAGAACAATTAAAAAAACAACTTCTTGCGCTTTCTAGACAAACTTATAACCCCAAAAGCATCGAAGTAATTATTGCAGATGATGGTGGCAAAAGAGGTAGTGGGAGCAGTCTAAATTATGTAGCGCAAAATGAAATGCCTTTTGATGTTAAGTATGTCTGGCAACCTGACCACGGCTTTAGGGCAGCAAAAGTACGAAATGAGGCCTTAAAAGAAGCATCACATGAAACTTTGATATGCTTGGACTCTGATATGATACCAAATCATAATTACATAAGGGACATTATGAAATGGCATTATTCAGCAAAACAATATGGCTGCAAAATTATGACAGTAGAAGACAGGGCTTTTGCAAACCCGGAAGATGTAAGTTATGAATTAATTGCCCAAAGAAAACTTGATAACGTAAAAACATGCAAGTCTGGAAGATTTAAATCAAAGGAGGACTGGCGCCATGAGGAATATAGAAAACTTAACTGGCTGAAAAAAATCCCGGGTTCTGAAAAAGATCCAACCTACCGTATTGCTAGCAAATTTGGTTCAGGTATGTCAAGTTTTTCAAAAGCTGATGCCTTTGAAGCTGGTCTATATGATGAGGAATTTAATGGATGGGGTGGAGAAGATGTAGAATTCGGCGTACGATTATATGAACACTTCAATAATAAATTACAGGAGAAAATGTTTTTTGTTCCAGTAAACACAGTGGCCTATCACCTTGAACATGGTGAAAAAAGAATTGATGCCAAAGAAATGGAAAAGCGCAGAAGATTAATGTGGAATAAAATCACACAAAAAAGAGCTGAGGGTGTAAAACCTAGACCAGAAATTTCCGTTTACATACCTTGTTATAATCAAGAAAAGTTCATTGAAAATACAATTCAAAGTGTAGTATCGCAAAATTTTGATACTTCTCATCTTGAGGTTGTAGTAGGCGACGATGGGAGCACCGATAACTCAGTTAATAAAATAAAGAAATTACAAGCAAAATATAAAGATATGCTTAATATAAGATTGATTGGTGACGGGAAAAATCGTGGAATAGCAGAAAATACTAACAGGACAATAAGAGCATGCAGAGGTGATTATATTGTTCAGTTAGACGGCGATGATAAACTATTAGAAAACGCCATTTCAGAACTGCATTCCAAGATGAAAAATAACCCACAAGCAAGTGTTGTTTTTGGAGACTGTATTGATGTTTTTAACAACGGCAAAAAAAGAAACCATTGGAGCTGCAATGAATATACCAAAAAATGGCACGATGAGAACAGGCACAGAACTGATTATCTACAGCATATTCTTGAAATGCAAAGAAAAGGAATGAGAATACATCACCCAAGAATGTTCAGAAGGGAGGCGTTTTTTAAGACTGAAGGGGTTAATACAAAACTGGTCAACGCAGTAGATTATGATTTATATACTAAACTTGTGGAAGTAGGCATACCTTTACATATAAAAAAACGCTTATACAAATATAATTGTGACCACGGAAATAACACTTCCCAAAAAAAGTACCTCCTGCAACTCGCAAATTCCGAAATAGTAAGAAAAGAATCAATTAGCAGAGAAGATAAAAGAAAAGAATTCTTCATAGTAAACGAGGATTCAGACAACGTAGATAGGTTTGATATAAACTCCCCATTAAAATTTGTTGACGCATATCAAAATGCTCTGCAAAACAATATTGACCCAAGTAGAAAAGCTCTTGGGGAGTCTCTGAAATATGAACTGGAAAAAAACATAAAATTTTTCAGATGGGTTCTTCCTGAAAACGCTCGTCTCCAACTACAGATGCTTAAGGAGAAACATCCTGAAAATGATTTGGCAAAATATTATGAAGCAACTTACTTATACAAAGAGGGATTACCAAACCAAGCATTAGAGGTTCTTGAGGACATCAAACACAAAAATAATACCTCTGAAAGATTGCGGGCAATTATTGAAGAAGAATTAAAGAGAAGTAAAAAAACATGGCTATTTAAGAAAAAAGATATTCACAAAGCATATGCTTAAGAGATGGGTGGAGGCCTATAAACATCATCTTTTTTCCATAACAATGGCAAAAGCAGTAGCAAAGCGCCCATGGCAATCCAACCCCAGGGGAGGCTCTCATAGTCAATTGTTGCACAACCATCAGGCTTTGAGGTTAAGACAATGATAACAGTAACACCAAGTGTAACAAAAAATAGGATTTTAGGATATTTTGTCAAAAACTGGGTATCTACACCTATTATCAGCAAAAGCACAGCTAATATAATGACCGCAAGAATAAACATTCCAAATTTTGGCAAGCCTCTGTTAACAATATCTACAAAGTCCCAGCAACGCTCATATCTTCCGATTACATGAGGTATTACTACCATAAAACTCAGCACAGCAGAAAACAAAAGGGCAGTTGTACGGTTAAATATTTTTGTCTCCAAGCTTGCTACAAAAAGCAGGATAAATATCACAAGAAAGGGCACAAACAACTCTATAACACCAAACTCCCTGAGAAGAGCCAGATAACTTTCAAAATCCATCTTAATAAAAATAAAAAAAATTATTGATGCTGCTCATAAATCTTTATGAGCACAACTGTTTGGGCAAGCTGCAACAACACTACTATAAAAAGTATAATAATCATTGCAGCATCCTGCTGAACCATCTGCATTCGCATCGCATTTATAAATATAAACAACACTGCCAACCCGAATATCCCCATCAACGAAAAAATCACTTTTTCCAAGATATGGGATTGTACTCTCTTTTTCACAACGATTTTCATGCACCTCTCTTTTTTTTTATGGATATAAGTAAACTCTTTGTGTGGAAATCACATCAGGCGTAATAAACTCCGTAAGTGTAGAGGTTCCTGATTTTGGGATAAAATTAAGCCTGATTTCCTCCTCTTGTGTTATCCCTCCTGGAGCTTCATAACAAAGCCTTACAACATCTCCCCTTTGAAGATTGCCAGGAACATGGTTGCTGCCTGTTTGCTCATACAGGACACTAAAGTATCCTTCACCGAGACTGTACGGTACTACCTCCACCATATTTTCAAGTGTGCCGTTTTCTGTCTGGTTGCCTGAAATGTTTATATCTGCGTAAGTTCCTGTATCGTCTTCAATCTCCCCGTGATAATCAACCTGCCGGCCTGTTGACCCAACATCACTAAAATTAATTCCTGTATCAAGACCTATAATCCCTTCTTCAGAGAGATTAAAATAAACATAGGTTGCGTTTTCGCCTTCTCCAAGGTAAATGGAATCGTCACCACCATCATCATCATAATCTTCTTCCAATTTTGTGGTTGATGTGTTTACAATTTCCGGGTACTCCTCAGTCCAGGTATTGTATCCATCTTCATTACCTTTTTCACAAACACTATCCTCTCCCCTGTATTTAAGGGTAGAAGTCTCCTCCCGGGTGTTAAAAGTAAAAATTACTTCATCAAGTTTAATTGGGTCTGAGCCCGGAGAAAGCTTAAGCCTTTGATAAAAATCTGTAAGATTACCATTTCTTCCATCAGTTGCAGAAACTTCTATCACTTCTGCATTTGTTGATATCTGAGATTCTGCTTCTTCTCCAGTTGAAAGACTTGTTTCCTGCAGAGAACTCACCGTCTGAATAAGCACACCTGCTGCCACCGCAGCAACAAGAAGCATTGCTATAAACACAATTAGCGTACCTACTCCCATTTCAGCCTTTTTGTACATAATAAATTCACCCCACCTATTAAATATCCACCTTTCTATTTTTACGCATAAAGTAGTATTTAAATGTTACGGTGACTTTCCTTTACTTTTTCTACACCCTCTGAATTCTCAAGAAATTCCTTAACAGAGTTTGGAACCAGTTTCTGCCAATGGTCATTTTTTTGCATTAATTCCCTGATTCTTGTTCCAGAGATGTCTTTATATTCTACTTCAAAATCATAACCAGGCCTTAGAACTTTATACTTATGCCCATATTGAGTAAAGCATTCAATCGTATGTGGATTGCCTGAAACCAGCATGGTATCAACTGAAGTGGCTCCGGTAATCTTTTCAACATGCGGGGCATATTCAGAATCATACTCAATGTCAGGGATAAAATATACCTTAAAAGGAATTCTAAGTGTTAATTCCAGCATCTTTTTTACTTCACAAAATGTAAAAGGATATTTTGGAGTCCTTTTGTTATTGTTGCCAACCCCTATTATTATTTCATAACCCAAAGAATGAGTCTTGTAAATTAAATCAACGTGCCCTAGATGCAGTGGCTGGAATCTTCCAATAATCAGTGCTTTCATTACATAATAAACAGAAACCCATTTATTTAAAAGATTTGCGCAGGTTTAGAAAAAATTGAATAAAAGGAATTATTCGCTCTCTTCTTCTTCCCTTCTGATAACCTTAATACTGTCCATACTCAGAGTTATCGGGATCGGAACGGCAGCTTCAAGAAGCTCAACAATAACCTCTTCCTTGGTTTTGTCAACTCTCTTAATTTTTGCCTTTTCAAGCTTAAAAGGCCCGGATATTATTTCTGCAATATCATTAGGCCTTACATCAACATCCTTTTTAACCTGCTCAAGCATGTTTTCAATCTCATTAATACTTACATACTTGGGAGAATCGCCGTCTTTTAATATTCCTCTTGCATAAGGCACATTATATGCAGCCTGCTCTGCTTCCTGCAGGTTTTCTGCCTCAACGAATACATAACCTCTCATGCCATGTGCCCTGACTATGCTATATACATTAATTCCCTTCTTCTTAACATTAGACCCAACAAAATCCATTACCTGGTCTTCTCTGTTTGCGGTTGTCCTTAAAGCAAATATCTTTGAATCTGTGTTTTCAGTTTCCATTTTATCTAACCCAATATTTCCCATGTAAGCTGAATGAAAAAGCCAATTGCACCGATTGCGGCCATACCTAAAGCAGAAACTTTTACTATTGTTTTATACTCTACTGCATCCGGCTTTTTGGTTACCCTCAATACACGCCAATACTCATTCAGCTTTTTTTTAATCCTGCTCATCAGTCTCATGTTAATCAACAAATTCTATTCCTAATTCAGATGTAATTTCCTCTTTTGTTTCATCAGAGCGCCTTCTGGTTTTTCCAAATATTTGTGAAGACTTCACACCAGTTACTATAAGCATAGTTCTTATGGTATTTTGCATATCCTCGTTAATTTGAGCACCCCAGATAACTCTTGCGTCCTCATCAAGCTTATTGCTTATGCTCTCAACAACCCTTCTTGCCTCATCAAGGGTCATGTCATTACCTCCAACTACATTTATAAGCGCCCCGTTTGCTCCGGAGATATCAACATCAAGAAGTGGGTTTTCTAAGGCTTTCTGCAGTGCTTCTGTAGCCCTGTTCTCAGAATCAGATTCCCCAACTCCGATTAAAGCCACACCGCCTTTACCCATAACTGCCCTTATATCTGCAAAATCCAGGTTAACAAGTCCTGCCTTTGTTACAAGCTCAGCGATTCCTTTCACAGCATTTGTAAGAATCTCGTCTGCAACTTTAAATGCAGTCTGAATAGGAAGTTCCGGAGCAAGCTCAAGCAGCTTGTCGTTTGGAATAACAATCAAGGTATCTACAGCATTCTCAAGCTTTTCAAGCCCTATTAAAGCATTTTCATATCTTCTCTGGCCTTCCATTGCAAAAGGCACAGTAACAACACCTATTGTAAGCGCACCTAACTTCTTTGCAATTTCAGCAACTACAGGAGCCGAGCCTGTTCCAGTTCCTCCACCAAGGCCGCAGGTGATAAAGACCATATCAGATTCTGTAAGCGCTGCCTTTATTTCATGCTCACTTTCTCTTGCAGCCTCTTCACCCACCTTAGGAACAGAGCCTGCGCCCAATCCGCCAGTAATATCCTTTCCAATTAAGATTTTCTTATCAGCAGTTGTATACAGCAAATCCTGAGCATCAGCGTTAATTGCAACAACATCTGCCCCTTCAATACCTACTTCAGAAATCCTTGTGATAGTGTTATTACCACCACCGCCTGTTCCAACAACCTTTATTTTGGCCTTTTGGCTGGAGAGCAATTGCTCTAGCTCTGCATCTATCTGATGCTGGCGGGAAACCTTAGGCTGTGTGGAATTTTCATTTGATGCTCCACTCTCTTCACCTGCAGAATTCTCCACCGAATCATTCTCCTTTATATCATTATAATTGGCATTGCCACCTACAAACTTTATAAAATCACTCATTTTTTCCCCACCTGACTATCTTTTGTTTAAGTCCAGTGCAAACTCATATTTAAATCCTTCGGATTTTTTATCTATTGTTGGTTAGTGACGTTTTTCCCGTCACTTTCCTTATTGTTTTCCTTGCCAGCGGAAGCCTCTGCAAACTCAATTTCCCTTATTTCAGGGATTACTTCCTTAAGCTTACTTTCAAGCTGGCTCTTGATTTCATCAGGCAAGGCAAATTTCAGTTTCAGTGTAAGTTTGCCCTCTGCAAACTCAGTTTCTGCAGGAAGACCCAGCATATTCTTCAGGTAATTTTGTGCCTTTTCCTTAGTATCTTCAACAACCCTGTTAATCTTATATTCATATACAAGATCCTTTGAAGCCAAAGGATGATTAAAATCAACCATTGTCCTTCCGCCTGTAACTGTTTTCACAGTGCCTACACTATTATCAATATTTACCTGTAAACCAGGCATGGGATTAATATTTTGCTTATAAAACTGTTTTGTCGGAACTAGCTGAACATTTTTTGCAGACTTCTTTCCAAAACCCTCTTCAGGACTTATCTCAACAGTATATTCTTGTCCTACTTCTTTACCTTCAAGGTCTTTGTCAAGCCCTAAAACAACCTGTCCCTGCCCCACACAGACAACCTTGGGGCCAAAAGAGGAATTTTGCGTATCCAGGCCGTTTTCTTTTGCCACTTCTTCTGATGTGGAATCAAATATCATTCCTTCATCCTTTGTTTTTCCAGTATACTCAATCTCCACGAAATCGTTTTTCTTTACCATTTTAAAATCCACACCTACCTCTTTCCCATACAAAAGAAGTAGTTATTGACCCATCGGAACGCCCGGTTATATTTAAAGGTTATTATTTGAAAGAGCCTCACTTAACAAATTTCCAACGAGGGCAAAGATTAATTAAATATTCTTCATTTCTACATCTATGGAAAAATATTTTGTAATGGGTATTATCCTCTGGCATGATTATGCGATGCTTCTAAAGGATGAAAAGGAGAATTTTTATCTTCCAGAATTTGAAGTTCAAGGAGTAAGTGATTTAAAACATGAACAACCCTTTCTTGATTCATTTTGTGAAGGGATAAGAGAAACATTAGGGTTTAAGAGAAGCCACATGATGTTTCAGGGAGACCTTGGCACAACCCACATTACTAAAAACGGCAAAAAAGTTACCTTAAAACTCCTGATTTTTAAGATATTTTTTTACGAACTCCCCGAACAGTACAAAGGCAAAAACATAGAGTGGGTGAACCTGCGGAACTTGCACAAGTTCATAACCGATAAAGAGATAAGTAATTTTTGCGAATATAAAAGCACCCAGATATATAATGCCAAATACGACATGAAAAACACCCGTCCCACATACCCATCCAAGGGCATCAGATAGAAACATATAAATAATCTTTTTTTTGCATCTTTTTTATGGGGTTAATATGTGGTATAGATGAAGCAGGAAGAGGACCAGTCATTGGCCCGATGATTATGGCAGGGGTCCTGATTGACGAAAAAAAAACTACTGCACTCTCAGAGCTTGGGGTAAAAGACTCTAAGCTTATTCCCAAAGAGAAAAGAGAACTTCTTTATGATAAAATTCTAAAGATAGTTCACAAATTTCATATTATCGTACTGACCCCTAAAGAAATTGACGACGCCCTACTCTCTGAGAATATGAACCTTAACTGGCTTGAGGCAAAGGCCCAGGCAGAAATACTTGAAAAATTATCTCCCAAAAAAGCTTACATAGACTGTCCAAGCGTAAATACAGAGGCGTTTTGCAATTATCTCAAAGGCAACCTGGCGCATCAGGTAGAGATAGTAATGGAGCACGGGGCTGATAAAAAGTACCTGGCCGCATCCGCTGCAAGTATTTTGGCAAAAGTTACAAGAGACAGGGAAATTAAAAAACTGCAGCATGAACACGGTGACTTTGGCTCAGGCTATCCTTCAGATGCAAAGACTAAAGAGTTTATAAAGGACAATCATGAACTCCCCATCTTCAGGAGAAGCTGGAAGCCCTGGCAGAAAATCCAAGAAAGCAAAAAACAAAGAAGTTTAGGGGATTTTTAGTGTAATTTAGCCGGGGTGAAATAAAATGATAGTACCCGTTTGTCGCCAAGGTAGTCCATACAACCCCCCGCATGAGCCAGGTTTTCGGGAAGCTCATAATCTTTAGCTACATGATCGTTTTTTATTGCATAAAGCGCTATTGCTCCTGCCATTTTTTGTAAAGCCCCTGTTCTCGGGTCCTTAGCCGGAATATCAAAGGTAAACCCATTGCTTTTCGCTTTTTTAGCTTCTCTGACTCTTGTCTCATAAGTTTTAAGAATGCTCTCCACCTCATTTGCCAGCATCCCCTTTTCAACTTTAGGCAAATCCGAATAAAAGGCACTTGAAGGTATCAAATCATTGAAATCTGTGTTATCCCTTTGCTGATAATTAACAAGCTCTTTAGCCACATTAGAAAGATCCACATATTCTCTACTACGGTTTCCTGTTTCTTTTGTTTTCACTTCCTTAATAATATTCTCCAGAGGATTTTCTTCTGTTGAAGATTGAAACACGTTCTCTCCCTTTTCTGGTACAGGGCCAATATTTTTGGGAATATTATTGGTTTCTCATGTTTGGATAGTTTGCGTATGTCATATTGTAACTATGTAGTAACAACTATTATATAAATTTTTCGTTATTTTACTACTACACAAGAACAACAAAAATGCTAACATATGTTTCAGACCCTTTCAACGCTAAGCAAAAGCTTTAAATATGGCTATAAAAACTAAATTCTGCAAAAGGAGAGTATATTTCATTTAAGAATGACGAGAATTAACAAAATAGTGATGAAGGGATTTAAGTCCTTTGGAAAAAGGACAGAACTGGAATTTAACAGTAATTTCAACTGTATTCTTGGACCAAATGGCTCAGGTAAGAGCAATGTAATTGATGCAATCTGTTTTGTTCTTGGTAAAGGCTCTGCCAAGGGACTCAGGGCGAATAAATCAGCTAACCTTATATATAATGGGGGGAAAAAGAAAAACCCGGCTAAGCATGGAGAAGTAAGTATATACTTTGACAATTCCAAAAAGACATTTCCGGTTGATGAGGATTACCTGAAACTTACCAGAATAATTAAGCACTCAGGGCAGAGTATATATAAAATAAACGATAAAACCAGAACAAGGCAGGAAGTTGTTGATATTCTCCACACAGCAAATATCGACCCGGACGGGTATAATATTGTGTTGCAGGGGGATATCTCAAGGCTGATTGAGATGTCTCCATTGGAGAGAAGAAAGATTGCAGAAGATATTGCAGGGATTTCTGTTTATGAGGATAAAAAAACCAAAGCCATGAATGAGCTTTCAAAAGCAGATGAAAAAATAAACCAGGCAGAAATAATTCTTTCTGAGCGGGAAAACTACCTAAAAGAGCTGAAAAAGGAAAGAGATCAGGCTTTAAAATATAAAGAGATACAGGATAAACTTGAAAAGGCAAAAGGAACCCTTTGCAGTTTAAGATTAAAATCAAAGAAATCTAAAAAGGAAGAAATTGAAAAGAAAATCTCTGAGCTTGACCAAAAGATCAAGGGTACCCAGGAAAAAATAGATACTGAGAAAAAAAAGGTTAATGAAAAAAAGGGAGAGGTAAACAAACTATCAAAAGAAATTGAAGAGAAGGGTGAAAAAGAGCAAGTAAAAATAATGAAAGACATTGAACAGCTTAAAATTGACATAGCAACAAACAAAACCCACATTGGCTCAAACGAAAATGAGCTTAACCGTGTGATCTCCAGAAAAGATCAGCTGCAAAAAAGCCTCGCTGAGCAAAACAATAAGATTGAGGAGATGCACAAGGAAAAGCAAAAATATGAAAAAGAGATAGAGCAAAATAAAAAACAGGCAGAGCATATTGAACAAAAGATAAAAAAATTCAGGGAAAAACATAAACTTGATGATTCACAGCAGCTTGAAACAGACATAGAGGAGATAGAAAAAAATATTGAAGACAAGCAAAGAGAAATACAAAAGCTAAGAGAAGAGCAGCAGGAATATTTCAGGGAAAACGACAAGATTGATATGTATATAAATTCTGTTGATGAAAAGATTGCAAAAGTAAAAGAAGTTGAAAAAAAACATAAACAGGACCTGGAAGAGCTAAAAAAGAAAAGAGAAGAATTCAAAAAAACAACTAAGGAGCTAAACACTTTACTAACCGAAGATTCCAACATTGCTTCCCAGCTGGGAAACGCCCGAAAAAAGCTTAATGATGCAAGGGACAAATTAAGTAAACTTGAAGCCAAGAACAGCTCAATAAAACAGAAGATGGCCGATAATATCGCGGCCAAAACAATTATTGAATCAAAAAACAAATTTGGCGAGGTTTACGGCACAGTCTCTGACCTGGGCGAAGTTGAAAGCAAATACTCAACAGCCTTAAGCACTGCCGCCGGACCACGCATAAAAAGTATAGTTGTGGACACTGACATCACTGCTTCAAAATGCATAAAACATCTAAAAGAAAAAAAAGTGGGCACAGCTACATTCTTACCCTTAAATAAGATAAAAACACCTGATTCAAAAAAGCTTCCCGATGTCAAAAATGTAAACGGGGTGCACGGCTTTGCAATTGATTTAATTAGCTTTAAGCCCAAATTTAAGAAGGCTTTCAGCTATGTCTTTGGAAACACAATAGTGGTAGAAGATATTAATGTCGCAAGAAGAGTAGGCGTTGGAAGTATCAGGATGGTCACTCTCGACGGCGACCTGGTTGAATTAAGCGGAGCAATGCACGGAGGATACAGGCAAAAGCAGTCTAATGTGGGATTCCAGGAAAAAGAGCTTTCAAGCGAAATAAAAGAAAATGAAAAAGAAGTTAAGGATATGGAAGACCTCATCAGCAGCCTTGAGCAAAAGAAAGCTGATAATGAACAAAGAATCATGAATCTAAGAGAGCACAAATCCACTCTTGAAGGGGAAATTATTAAGACAGAAAAATCCCTGCACCTTGACTCGGGAGACTTAGAAGCAAACAAAAAAGAGAAAAAAGAGCTCTCAGAAAAGAAAAAAGAGATTGACAAATCCTTAAGAGAACTGCAAAACAAGATTACTACTCAGAATAAAGAGCTTGCTGAGTTAAAAACCAAAAAGCAGCAGTTAAGAGACAAGATAGCGCAGCTTAAGAATCCAACTGTTGTTGCAGAGCTCAATACATTCGAGCAGCAAAAGACACAGTTAAGGGAAAAATCAATTAAGCTTGAATCTGATGTAAATAACATTGAAATGCAGCTCAAAAATATTCTGGAGCCTGAAAGAGAAAATATAACCAAAATTCTCTCACAAATTGAAAAAGAAGAGAAAAAATTCAGCGATGAGCTGGAGAGGCTCAAAGAAAAAATAAAAAAGCAACAACAAGAGCTTTCCGAAAAGGAGAAAAAGCAAAAAGAATTCTACGGCAAATATAAAGAGTTATTTGTAAAAAAAGATAAACTAAATGAAGAGATTCAAAAACTTGAAAACAGCATCGTAAAAAAAGAGGAGCAAATAAGAGGATTTGAACAGCGGCAAAACACGCATTCTGTTGAAAAGGCGGGTATTGATTCAGAGCTTTACGCACTTGAAGAGGAGTTTAAAAAGTACAAGGATATTGAGCTTTACAAAAGCAAATCTGAAGAAGACCTCAAAAGGGATGTCAGCAATCTTGAAAAGCAAATAGCAAATGCAGGCAATGTGAACATGAGAGCTTTGGAAGTTTATGACAAAATTAACGAAGAATACCAACAGCTCCTGCAGAAAAGAGATAAACTCAACCAGGAGAGACAGGAAATAATTGGTATGATTAACGAAATTGAAACAAAGAAAAAGGACGTATTCTTAAACACATTCGACAAAATCAATGAAAGTTTCAGGGATATGTTCCAGCACCTATCTGCAAAAGGCGAGGCATTTTTGGAACTTGAAGACCCTGAAAACCCATTTGAAGGGGGACTAAGAATAAAGGTAAGAATTACTGGTAAAAAATTTCTGGATATAAGAAGCCTCTCAGGTGGGGAAAAAACGCTAACTGCCCTGGCCTTCATCTTCAGCATATTAGAATTTGAGCCAGCCTCCTTTTATGTATTTGATGAGGTGGATGCAGCTTTAGACAAGAAAAACAGCGAGCTTTTGGCAAACCTGATTAAAAAATACTCTGACAAAGCACAATATGTTATAATATCCCATAAGGATGCGGTAATCAGTGAAGCAGAAACACTTTACGGGGTTTCAATGAACGAAGACACAGTAAGTAAAGTAGTTACATTGAGAATATAATCTGAAACTTTATTATTCTCAAAAAATTCTTCTAAATTAGAAAAGGTGCCAAAATAATAGTAACCACAACAATATTAAAAACACCTCTAAAAAATAAAACAAGAACATATACTTTGATTTTAGAATTAAAAATCCTTTCAGACAAAATATTAAATCCAAAATAAAATAAAAAATTATCTCCTAAGATAGTCTAAGCTTACTGTTTAATTTTTTAGTTCGTATTCCAAAGTTTCTAAAGAGATCGGAACTTTTCCATCAGGATATTCACCTGGTTCAAAATAAGTTCCAGCATCAGGTAGACTATCTATTCCACATGGAGCACCTTTTATTCTATGCTTAATCCTAGCACCAATGGAACCTATATGAAATCCTCCAAAATAAACATCATCATCTATCACTTCAAAATAATTTTGATCTACTGCTGGTTCTAGCCAGTTTGCACCATTTTTGGCAGTTCCAACAATATCCTCTCTATTTTTTTCAAGAAAATCATAAATGGATTTATCTGTGTCATTTTCATTGTTAAAATGTTGTTCAATATTTATTTCATTCTCTTTAAGTGTCTCCTCAATAGTTTCAGCAAGATTGTCTCTAAAATTTGAATGCTGCATAAAGATTATAAAATCATCTAATTTTTTTTTGCTTTCTTTATACAAGGACGCAATTTTATCTATCTCTCCTCGAAGATATTCCCCAGTCTCTTCCTTTTCACTATTATTATATGATTTAATTTTGTCTAACTCAATTAGACCTTCTCTTAATAAGTTAAGCCTGTGTCCATACATATTCACATTTTTTCCTTGAACATCCATATAGTTTTCCATTATTATCACCTCATTTAATAGGAAAGTACCCATCATTTAAATATTTTACTATTTTATAGTGGTAAAAAACGAATTCTTTTATAAAAATACACTTATTAATTATTGGTTTATACACTCCAGCTTATAAAAAAACTGACAAAAAAATACATTATTTTTAATATTTACAATAGAATTAAATTGGATAGTTATCTTATAAAACTTATTCTCATTTAGTAGAATCTCTTCCAATTATTATAAATTGGAATTTTAACACCTGAAAAAATAGATTTCACACTTAAGAACATCATTTTGTTCTGCACTTCTCAAACAAAATTTTATACCACACAACACCCACAATAGAGCCAGCACCACCTCCAACAATTCCAGCCACAGGCACACTAAGATAGGGCAACCCTAGAATATATATAAACACAAAAGAAAGCGGCACCGCAAAAACAAGCACACGCGTAAAATTAACAGCCATACCGGGCAAACCATAGCCTAGACCCTGCATCACCCTGCTAACAGTTACAGTTATTGCCATAAAGGGGAATGTAAAAACATTAATCCTCATATATGCCGCCCCAAGCTCGATAACTCGCGGGTCATTTGTAAAAATCCTAAAAATAAACTCAGGTACTGCAAAATAAAATACACCCACTATAATCGCAAGCGACACAACCAATTTAAGGGCAAACCATACCGTCTCATTTAATATTTCAAACTGTTTTGCACCATAAAACATACCCGTCAGGGTAACCATTGAAATTGAGACTGCCGCCATGGGCATAATGGCCAGGCTTTCCATTCTTGCAACAATCCCAAAAAGTGCCACATACTCTGTTCCAAAGTGTGCCATAAATTTGTTGATAAATGTCATATAAATTGACATAAGAAACATAGTAATGCTTGCAGGCCCACCAACATACAAAATATCTTTTATGGTTCTGCCCTTCAGGCGAAACCCTCTTATTATGAAATGAATATCTGAAAGCCTTATGAATGCAATTATAAAAAGCACAAGTCCTACGGCAAAAGACAGGGCTGTTGCGTATGCTGCACCCTTAACACCCAACCCCAGATAATATATAAATATGGGGTCAAGTACCATATTGATTATAAGGGCCGTGATTGTAATTTTCATTGGTGTTTTTGTATCTCCCTGTGCAACAAATATTTGGTTGAAAATGCCTGTAAGAAAAATAAAAAAGGAAGCAGTAAAAATTACTGACAGATAATCATGAGCAAGACTAAAAGAGCTTCCCTGTGCACCAAATATGTAAAGAAGGGGATTTATAAAAACACTACCGAGCAAAAAAACAATTAATGCCAACACCAGTGAAATCAACACCCCGTGTGTTGCTGTACTTTCAGCCCTTTTTTTATATCCTCCGCCAAGGCTTCTTGAAATTCTTGAGCCCATACCCACTCCAAGCCCCATATTAAGTGACACCATGAAAATGAAAACAGGAAAAGCAAACGTAACCGCAGCTATAGCCTCCGGACCTAACCTGCCTACAAAAGCAGTATCAACCAGATTATAGAGCACCTGCACAAACATGCTGGCAAGCACAGGTAATGAAAGCTTAAATAATGCCTTTTTTGGAGAGCTTATAAATTCGGAAACCTTATCTTTTGCCATCGGTTTCAGGTTTTTGCTCAATATTAAAAAACTTATGCCCTTTAAATTCCTCAAGAACTTCCTTTACCTGTGAATAAGTATCCTCCCAGTTAAAATTACCCTGCACATATTCTCTTGCCCTTCTCCCCAATCTCTCCCGCAAACTTTTGTCTTGAATTAAAACCTCAATTTTCATAGCAAGCCTCATTGAATTCTTAAAAGGAAAAAGCATGCCGTTTTCCCGCTCTTTTATGTAAGACTTAATTGAACCTGCAGGAGTAGAAATTACAGGTAGACCACATGACATTGCCTCAAGCGTTGAAAGTGAGGTAGTCTCAGTAAGTGAAGGCATAACATAGATATCAATTGCCTGCAAAAAAGGCACAACATCATTCTGGGCACCAGGAAGAATTACATTTCTTGTAGAGGTAAATATATCTTCTACATCCCTAACTCCTTTCCCCACAATCATTAGCTTAACGTTGGTAGACTTTTTTTCAACTCTTCTGAATGCCCTGTAAAGTGTGAGCAGATCTTTTTCCCTCCCTATCCTTCCATGATACCCAATTATAATACTTTCAGGGTCAACTCCAAGATTTTTTTTTGCCTCATACTTTTGGGCAGGTTTAAAATGATTTACATCCAGACCCAGAGAAACAAGCTTTTTTGGAGTTTTGATGCCGTTTCTTTCATATAAATAAAGCATCTCCTCAGAAGGACATAACAAGAGGTCACATCTATTATAGTAATACCTTGTAATCCAGTAAACAAGGGACCTTGCAAACCTTTTAAAACGCCTTATGCTTTTGGTTGCAAGCTCCCATTCAATTAAATGCAAAAAAGAAACAACAGGTTTTTTTGCCTTTCTGGCACAGCTAATGCTGACCATTCCAATAGAGCCAAGGCTTTGTGTAAACACCACATCAGCCCATTTCACATGGGGCATCATCTCCTTTTTGCGAACCCTTGAAAACCTTATATCTCCTACACGAGTGGACATTAGCTCAAACCTGTAAGCTGGAGAATTAAACGGATTATTAAACTCCCCCTCAAATTTTGGCGCAACAATTCGTACACTAAAATCTTTTTCAAGCAGGGGCACAAGCTCAAGCAGGAATCTCACAATGCCATCCCATCTTGGCAAAAAGCCATCTGTTGCAATTAACACCTTAGTCATTTTAATTTATAAAAAACCTCAGCAAATCTTATACCATAATTCAAACCGTTTAACATCCCTCTTGCATAGGCTGCCGGCATCATTATAAGTTTTGCATGCCACTGGCTTTCATGCAGTGAAAATGCCTTAATCTTGTTTTTAAAAGTCTTTGTAACATCGACAACCAGCTTAGGGCTGTGCCTTTTTCTTATATTGAAAGGGTTCCAAATATCAAAAGAATACATATCAATCTTTTTATTTTTTAGTGTTTCCATTACCTTGTTATAAACAGCCCTGTGATCCGGGTGAGGATCATCAAAAGAATGCGTAAAAATCTTTGAAGGCTTAAGAACAGTGACAAGCCTTTTCAGGTTCTTTTTCAGATTTTTATTTTCAAACTCTTCTGCGAAACTTCCCTCCTTCAGACCATAATAAAAGGTCTTCTCAACACCCAAAAGTTTGTCTGCCTTCCTTGATTCTTTAACCCGTGTTTTAATTATCTCGCTTTCCTTTAACCATGCATGAGAGCTTTCACCATAAGAAAAAACAACCACAATAACCTTGGTGCCTTCACGCGAATACTTGGCAATTGTCCCTCCTGCCCCAAGCACCTGGTCATCATTATGAGCACAGATTACAAGAACCACATCTTCTTTCATAAATGCCTGTTATAATGCCTTTATTAATATTATTTTTGTTTTAGGCGCTTTTTCTTTTTTGGAAGAATATCCTTTTTGCCCTGAACTGTTTTTCTAAGCTCATCCAGCTCCTTCTTAAAATTATCCCTTTTCTCCTGGATTTTTTTGAATCTTTTCTCAACTTCCTCAAATTCCTTTGAAACATCTTTTTTCATAGACAATACTTTATACTCTTCAGCAAGCCTGATAACTTCACCCAATTCATCAAGAATTTCCTGCCTTTGCTGCCTAAGCTTATCATATTTCTTCTGGATCTGCTGATGCCTGCTGAAAAAATAATCCAGCCTCTCTTTTATCATCTGGCTTTCCTCGTATCCGATACGCATAAATTTCCTTTTAAGCATTATTTCTTTTAGGAATTTTGATTGTTTTTGCGAAATTCTCTGAACCGCCTCTTTTTGTGTTTGTGTAAACTCTTTAATAGCCCTGTCCTTTAACAGCCGTATTTCAGGATCAATATTTTTTGCAGCTTTAGAGAGTTCATCTATATTGCGCTTAGACTCGGCAATCTCTTTATTGAGCTGCTCGGCTTTTTTTAGAAACTCCTGAAGCTCCTTATTTTTCTTATCAATAGTCTTTTTCTCTTCAGCAACTCGTGATAATAGATTATCATACTCTATTTTCTTCTCATTTATTGAATCCTCAATTTTTTTAACATATTGGTTGGTTCTGGTGTCCACATCCTTTAATTCCTGCTCAAATGTTTTGTTGAGCTTATCAAACTCATACAGGTTTTTAAGCTGCTCATCAATTGCCTTGCTTTTTTCCTTAAGAGTCTTGGATAATTTTTCAAATTCATCCTCAAGTTCTTTTAGCCCCTTTGCCTCACCCTTAAAATCCTTCAGGACAACAAGAGCATTCTGCTTAAAGGCTTCTTCTTTAAGTGTCAGCTCTCTTGCCTTCTTTTTTAGCTCTTTCTGGCTTACCCCTTTTACAAGGTAGCGGTTAAAAAGCCTGTCTTCAATACTTATGGTTTTGCTTTCCTCAAGTGTATTGGCCCAGTCTTCAATAATTTCCTTAGAAACATTCATCTTTTTCATTGCTTCCTTAACAGAAATTCTGCCGCCTGCATCATCAATAATCTTTACTAGTTTATCCACTCCAGTTGTTATTTCGTTTGTCATTTTTACTCTGATATCCTCTTTATTCTGGAAGCAAGACTGTCCATTTCCTGCTCAAGCTTATTGAGTTTCATATCAAAAATTTTATCCCTTGTTTTATCAACGTGCTTATTAAATTCTGTCTCCTTTGAAAAAAGTTTTGCACCATTAATTTGTATTCTTGAAAAAAAGTTTATTAGCCTGCCCTGGTTTGTAAGTTTAGCCCACCTGCTTAATTTTGCAACCCTTGCAACTTTAGCCAGCCTGAAAATATCAAAAGGTATCACTGCAATAATATCGAGCCAGTTATGCCTTAAAAACTCCGGAATCGAGGTTCTTTTCCTGAAAATAATTAACAGGTCTATAAGAAAAATAATGTTAATTATAATCCCAAGTGGCAAAACTGCCTCTCTTAGCGGATTTGCAGTGCCGTTTACAAGAGAGAAAACATCAAATATAAGCATAACAACAATTACAAAAAGCGAAATAAACACAAGCTTATTCACTATTCTTTCAAAAGAATTTTCTGCATACCTAACCATTTTAACCCCTTCTTTTTTTAAACCAGTTTTCCATATTTAAATTACTTATTCACAATCAAAGAGTAGCTACATTCTGCTCACTAATTCAATTAATTCTTCACCAAACCTTTCAACCTTCTCTTTTCCAATTCCCTCAACACACAAAAGTTCACCATAGCTTTTAGGCCGTAAAGTCATTAGCTGAAAAAGCGCCTTATCAGAAAAGATATAAAAGCTTGGAACCTTAAGCTCCCTGGATTTTTGCACACGCCACTGCCTTAACTTTTCCTCAGGGTCTAAACAGCCATTACTTAAAGAATTCATGCACTTAGAGACATCTTGGGTAATAAAGGGGCTGCAGGTATTATAATAGCTAACAACCAGGCGTTTTTTTGCCCTTGTCATTGCAACATACAGTAACCTAAGCTCTTCCATGTATTTATCATACCCATTATCCAATTTTAGCTGGTCAATAATTGGCTTATCTGAAACAAGGCATGGAAAACTATTCGAATTTACTCCTGCAAGATAAACTAGCTCAGCTTCAAGCCCCTTTATCGCATGAACTGTTGATATGGTCACCTCATCCCGGGTAGCCTCAGGCTTTTGCTCTTCAACAGTTCTTTTCAAAACTTTTATATTATGACCCTGTAAAACCTCCGCCAGATACTCTGCCTGTTTATTAGTTCTTACAAGAACGAAAATATCCTTTCGGGGCAGGTTTTGCGAAACAATGCTCTGGGCTATAAAAAATGCTTCAGCCTCCTCAGAAGAATTATTGATTAATACAATATCTTCGCCATCCTTTTTCACCGACTCGAGAGGCGGCAGATTCATGGGCTTAATCAGCCTGTTGCCTGCATTGACAATCCTCTTATCAGAGCGGTAATTCGTTGAAAGCTGGATAACTTTTGCCTCCCTGAAATGATTCTCAAAATTCATAATATAATCCACCTTTGAACCGCGCCATCCATAAATGCTTTGCCTGGGGTCGCCCACAGCAAACATATTTTCAGGATTCATTGCCTTGAGCAGACGAAACTGGACCTCGTTTACATCCTGGAACTCATCCACGAGTATATGCTCAAAATAAGCCTTGTAAGGATATTTTTCTATAAATCTCAAACCCTCCAACAGCTGATCAGTATAATCTCTTAAACCCTTTTCTTGTTTGTACTTTTCAACATTTTCAATTATTGAATAAAACAACAGGCCCGCATTTTTATCCTTGTGCTCCAGGCGGTTCACGCTTTGCCGTATTTCAGAAATTTTCCGGTTGTTATTTTTGCAGTTTTCAATAACAGAAAAGATATCGTTTATAAACTCAAAAAATAGCTTTCTTTGCTCAGTTTGAATTAGCTTTTTTTTATTATAATACCTTGCAAGAATTTCTCTTGTACTAAGTCCAAGCTCGGAGAGGGCGTACTGTACGCTTTCTACCTTGTCCCTGAATTCCATAACCCTGTATGGCTTATCATAAATGGACTCCTCGTTTTGCTGTAAAACTTTTTCACAAAAAGAATTAAACGTCTCAACTTTAACTCTATGGCCAGGCATCATGAAGTCAAGCCTTGACATCATCTCCTGTCTCGCTTTCCGTGTAAAAGTTATTGCAAGAATATTTGGACTGTAAACATTCTTATACTTTACCAGAAATTCTATTCTTTTAGTTAAAACAGTAGTTTTTCCACTGCCCGCACCAGCAATACTAAGGAGTCTTTTTGCAGGCTCAACAATGCTTTTTTTTTGCTCATCATTAAACCCATCCAAAAAGCTTCCCAGAACACGAAAGACCTCTCTGTCTTTTTCAGTCACACTAGAAAATGTAGGGCTTAACGAAGCTTCAGCTACATCCACTTCTTCACCCTTTACAATAACAGGCAAATATCCAGTCCTTCTTGATTTTTCAACCTTAATTTGTCCCTTAAACAGCATCTTATCCAGAAGCCGGTATATGTCAGGAAAATCATATAACTCAAGACAGCCATAATACCTTAGCTTGTTTAGCCCAAGCTTTCTTATTTTAGCTGAATTTTCTCCTTTTATTACCTCGGCAATAAGCCTTTTTCCCAGAGAAAAATTAAGCTCATCCAGAAGCCTCAGTATTTTCTCCTCCTCAGTTAATTTTTTTGCCCCTTGCGGAACTTTAATGCTTCCATCCGGATTAAATTCAGGCTTCATAAAAAAAATCAAAAAGGAGGCTATTTATAAGCTTATTGGCTCCCTGACCTGTGAAATTAAAGTAAAAAAAAATCAAATCATTTCCCCTATCTCAACATCATCACTAATCAACTCTTCCTCCACTGACTGCTCTACCTCTTCATCTTCTTGACTGGTTTCTTCTGACTCATTATTTTGGTCTGCTTGCTCACCTGTCTCTTCATCATCTGACCCATTATCAATGGACTGCTCGTCTGTGAGCTCCTCACCATCGATTTCCTGGGAAGGCCCCTGACATCCAACAAGCAAGAGCGCCAAAAATAATGAAAATAAAATAAATGGAGCCCTCATATATTAGCACCTCCTGGAGTATTGTTACCCGCATCGCCGGGAGCACCATCTTCCTTGCCAGTTTCATTAACAGAATCTGCTGTTTCGTTATCCTCTGAATCACGGGCACTGTCTCTTCCGGGACCGCCAATATTTCCTGCGTTCATGCGTTTTTCAATCATCTCTTTAGCCTTTCCGCTTGACTTCTCCATTACTCTTTCCCTAACCTGTTCCAGCTTCTGCTCCACATGCTCTTTCCTTTCTTCAACCCTGTTTCTCATTCTTTCCTGTAACCCCTCTTTTGCCTGCTCCATCATTGCCTGGCCTCTAACTCTTTTTTCAGCTTTCTGCTCATCAATACGGGCTTTTGCTTCCCCTCTTTGCTCCTCACCAAGACCCCTGTATTTTTGTGCTACACTACTTACTGCCTGGCCTACATTCATCTCTCCATCTCTTACTTTCTCAACCAAAGTTTCATTCACTTCACCCATAACGCCCAGCACCTTTTTCACCTGCTCTGCATTATGCTCTCTTGTTCTTTCCTGTATTCTTTCCCTTTTTTCTTCCATTTCCTGTCCAGTCTGGTTTCTTATTCTCTCCCTGACTTTTTCTTTAGCATTTTCCGGAAGCATTTCATTTGCCTGCATGTGAAACTCGCGGCTAAGCTGCATTGCTTCTGTTTTTATTGTAACAAAATCATCTGCAAGTTCTGAGGAATTTTCATTCCCATCAACTGAGTCAATCATTGAACTTACTTCTTCTTCAAGGACTTCAAGCTCTGCTATCAGGCTGTTTAGCCCTGAAACATTTTCCTCAGGTGTATTATTGAGAATATCCTGAACAACTTCCTCTCCTGCAATTACATTTTTCTCAATTGCTGCCTCTAGCTGCATAAGCCTGATTTCTGACCCCGACTTATTAGCCATATCAGCTACCTGGTTATTTGTTTCTTCGTCCGGTGTTTCTTCCTGGGCTGAAACAAAAAGCCCTAAAGAAAACAACAATAACCCGGCTATTAATACTGAAATTACTTTTTTCATTTTCAAAAACACCTCCATATTATGTTTTGATGGATATAGTAAACCGAAACAACATAACTATTTTTTGCGGAACATTCCGGAATCACGCGGAACAATGGTAATAAGATTGGACATCCCCTGCACCTCTTTTTTAAGGACGCCCTTGTTTACAAGGGCCTGTATATTTCTTGAAACAGACGCCTTTGGAAACCCTGTTGCCTTTTCAATAGTCCTTTGGGTAACAGGATTTTTATTTTTTTTGACTACATTATAAATTTCTGTTTGCCGGGGTGTAAGGGTCACATCAAGCTTATACTTTTTTTTATAAAGGAAGTACTTATAAATTCCAAAACCTGCAAAAGCAATAATCAAAGGAATTATAAAGAACAGCCAGCTCAAAGCCTTTTGCCCGTAATCAATACTATATTGCACAACAACAGAAAACGGCCTGTTCTCACCAGTTCCAATAATTCTTAATCCCTGTGGAGTGTGCTCAAATCTTGAGAGACCAGGCGTTTTTATATAATTTATATTTGAATCCTGGGGCAAAGTCAGCCTGTAGATAAAATTTGAAAATTCTTCTTCTGTTGTTATATTAAGAATCCAGTACTTTCCTTCTTTCGAGGTAAACTCATCACTAACTTTAACATCCAGCAAAGGATGGTTTGTTACTCCATCAATAGAGACCACCCCCTGCTCATCAACTTTTATGTTTACATCTGCATAGTAGTCTGCCTTAACCGGCAATATACATAAACATAACAAAAAAACGGCGAAAATACCAAGCGAAAAAACTTTTTTTAAATGCATAAATGCCAGTATATTTGTCTTTACTTAATAATTTTTTCTTATTTTGTGGATTTTGAAGCAAAATAATTTCCTTTGTTCCCTGCAGGATAGCTTCCGAGAATTTTTACATCTAAGGCTTTAGTGCGAAGCTTATCCATTGCCTTTTGCACGATTTCACTGTTCATTCCACCTTCAAACTCTATATAAAAAGCATATTCCCATGGTGAATCAGGAATGGGTCTTGACTCAATTTTTGTCATGTTTAACTCAAACCAGTCAAAAACCTTAAGGCAGTCTGCCAAAGCCCCGGGGTAATGCTTCGTTTTAAATGCCAGAGTAGTCTTGTCAGTTACCCCAACGCTACGCTCATTGCGTCTTGCAACTACAAAGAATCTTGTTGTATTGGTCTTATTTGACTCAATCCCTTTTTTTATTATCTCCAGGCCATAAATGTCTGCACAGATTTCATGAGCAATTGCTCCCGTATTTTTATCCTCTTTCTCCGAAACAATCTTGGCGGCGCCGGCAGTGTCATAAACAGGGTATTCCCTGATATTATGTTCTCTTAAAAATTCCTTACTCTGTCTTAACGGCTGCGGATGTGAGTAAACCGCCTTAATATCATCAAGTTTTACCCCGGGTATTCCAAGCAGGCTGTTTACTATCCTAAAATAAATCTCACCAACCACATATACATCCTCTTTTAACAACAAGTCATAATTTTCTGCAACAGAGCCGCCAATTGAGTTTTCAATAGGCACAACTCCATAATCAATTTCCTGGTTTTCCAATGCACGAAAAACATCATAAAAACTTTCATACCCTATAGTTTCCGTATTTATCCCAAAATAACTGTAAATAGCTCCTTGACTGTAAGCCCCTTTTAGACCCTGAAACCCTATTTTCATTTTGAAAGCCTCTCCTCAACCTTTTTTAGTGAGTTAAAAAATTTTTCGCGCGCTTCCTGCGCATATGGATTAAACTTATGCATATCCTCAAATAACTGCCATGTATCATGCTCCACTACATCTAATATGGCTAAAAGCCTTTTATAACCTTCAGTATCAATTGTCTTTGCCTGGGCACCATATTCACCCAAACCACGGCCTATAAAATGTACTAATGAAAGGGTTGTTGCAATCTGCCTGTCATGCTCGTCAGGGGAGGTTTCAATCACAGACAGCCCCTTGCCTTCAAGGTATTCTTTTACTTTTTTATAAGTACCTTCTGCTATATTTTCCTTACACAAAACAATCTTTTTCCCCTCCAAAGATTCCCTGGCACTATCAGGGCCGAACATAGGATGCGTAGCCAAGACCTGCACATTTTCATCAAGCTCACTTTTCATCCACTCTGCCGGAAGTTTTTTCACAGAGCATACATCTATCACAGTAGTATGTTTTTTAACCAACGGAGCAATCTTTTTTAATAAGGCTTTTAACTGCGAGATTGGCACTGCAAGAATTAAATACTCTTTTGTGCATACTTGTTCCAGTGAGGAAACAACACAGTCATCATTTTGCACCTTACTCATATCCCTGTCATAAACATAAACCAAAAAGTCTTCACATAAATAATTTGCAAGAAGCCTTCCAAACCTTCCAAACCCGATTATACCAATGCTCATTTTCTCTTAAGAATCTCAACTCCCTTTTTAAGATTTGCCCAGGGGCCTGCATAACACAATCTGAAATAATCTTCCCTTCCAAACGCCCTGCCGGGCATAATGGCAACATTTTTCTCAAGCATATGCTCAGCAAAACTAAGGTCTGAATCAAAACCATTTGGAACTTTTGCCCATAAATAAAATGCACCATGAGGATATGAAAACTCATAGCGGCTTTTCAATTCATCTACAATATAATCTCTTTTATTCCTTGTATCTTGATACATATCCTGTAGCACTTTATCATCCATCTCATAGGCCTCTGCAGCCCCTTTTTGACCATAGGTATGAACATTGCCGCTAATCTGGCTTTTAAGCCTGGACATTGCACTGACCACCTCTTCTCCGGAAACTGCATACCCTATTCTCCAACCGGTCATTGCAAATTTTTTTGACATACTGTTTACTTTTATTGTATTTTCAGGTGCAAACCCTGAGACTGAAAAATGCTCCCCGTCATAAACAAAAAAATCATAAGCCTCATCTGAGATAACCCATAAGTTATGCCTTTTTGATAGCTCCGCTATTCCGGCAATTGTTTCTCTTTTATAAACCGCCCCAGTTGGGTTGTTGGGGGTGTTAATTACAATTGCCCTTGTATTTTCAGTAATGCTTTTTGCAATATCCTCTAAACCCGGCTCATAGCTATCATTTACAGAAACTGTTACAGGAGAGGCTCCGGCAAGCTTTATCTGCTCATTAAAACTTACCCAGTATGGGTTCAAAACGATTACTTCATCGCCTTCATTTAAGACAGACAAAAAAGCAAGATAAAGCGCCTCTTTTCCCCCGTTAGTTATCATAACATTTTTCTGCCCCACATCATTTTCCCGGGCAATACGTACTTTAAGCTCATTAAGCCCGCTTACATCAGAATACTTTGTAAATCCATTATCAAGTGCCTTTTTTGCAGACTCTACAATCTCTTGAGGGGTCCCATATTCAGGCACACCTGCAACAAAATCATAAACGGTCAATCCGTCTTTCTTCATTTGCCTGATTTTTTCATCGAGGGCAACTGTCGGGGATTCCTCTATATTTTCAATTCGTCTTGAAAGCTTCATTTTAAAGCAGAGGATTTTAAAATGATTTATATTTATTGCTCTATTCAAAAATTTTATAATTACTTACACATTTCACCCATAATGG
>JBMCCQ010000003.1:0-42199 GCA_048618745.1 Candidatus Nanoarchaeia archaeon | reverse complement strand
CTTTGTAAAAAAGATTTACAAAGTTTCGCTCATGTCATTCGCTCAAGCCCACTTAGTAGCAGAAAAATAATAAGAAAAAGACGGATTTGAACTTTTAGTTTGACGCTGCGGCCCGGATTCGGGGAACATTTAATTCCAATTGGAAAAAATATTGTTACTGAGTAATCTAAAAGTAAACATCAACAAGATTTCAATTATATGGCAAAAAATTTATCTATTCAAAAATTGAAACATTACCTGAGGTGTGAACATTTCCATTATCCACCTTGTAAATACTATAATCACTCATTCCAATCATTGGTTTATCAACTTGAAAATTCCTTAGAGTTCCGTTTTTATAATGAGGAACGCCCAATCCTTTTATCAACCCCAGGCCTTCTAAAACCTCCTTTTTATGTCCAGAGTTCGCTAAACATTTCTCAAACCAGCATATGGCTCCTGCGCTAATTCCACTCATAATTATATCTTTTTTGGCAGCATTAAGTAAAATTTTGTCAATACCTTTTTGCACCCATTCGTCAAGCAACAATTTGGTATTCCCTCCCCCAACATATACTATATCAGTTGAGTGTATCTTAGTTTTATAATTATTATCAGTCAGATACAATACATCAATCTTCAAATTAAATTCAGCTCTAAAATGTGTTGAAAGAATTTTAAAATATGAGACTGAATCATTACTTGCAGTAGGAATAAAAAGTATTCTTGGAGCAGTAATCCCAGAAAAATTTATCAAGTCATTATGAATATATTTCATATTTTTATTGTCCTTTCTTAAATCCCCTCCTCCAATACAAAACATCTTTGGCATCTTAACATATCCTATTATTCTGTAATTGATTCTAAGTTCCGAGTAATAGTTTCTAGGTCCCTCATCCCCACTATAATGCATGTGGCACCAGTTGCATTACAGTCTCTTAAAGTCACTTTGTCCAGATCCTTAATCCGAACATTATATCTTTTAGATTTCTCAAGTAACTCCTCCTTAATATCATTAAATTCTTGCTTTGTAAATCTTTTTTTTCTAAAGTCATATTCTTCTAGACTATCCAATTCTGAAAGTGATTTTCCAATGAGTCCATGTTTATAAGGGCTTTTTATAAATACAGATTTCTTGTTATTTATAAAATATTGTATTAATTTCTCACTCTCTTGATCTATAAGGTTATAATGCACTTGCAAACAGTCAACCATATTCTCCCTTGCTAACATCGAAAAATCCTCAATACTATAGGTATTTAATTTAGGTAAAGATATTCCGAATGATTTTATAGTCTGAGTATTTTTAAGTTCCTCAATATATTCAAAAATATATCTAGACTCACTGTTAGTCCATTGCGGATTCCAATTATGCAAATGAAGAATATCAATACAATTGCTATTTAGCCTTTGAATTGACACATCAATACAGTCTTGCATGAAATCAAGAGGATAACAATCCTTAGGCTGCTTGTTCAGATAATCTTTTGATTGTGAAGGGACTTTTGTAGAAATTACTGCTTTGTTTGAAACATCATTCAACTGGCACTCTGAATTTCCATTTCCATACACAAATGCTGTATCAAAAAAATTAATTCCATTCTTCAAAGCATAATCTACCAACTCTTTTTGAGATAATTGGCCACATTTGGGATCCCAACTACTTATACCCCATAGTCCTAAAGCAAGATTGGACACATACAATTCGCTGCCTTTAAGTCTGTTGTATCTCAACATCTTAGTAACCGTTTGTAATAAAACGATATATTTTATTAAAATATCTTGGCATATTTATTTTTTCCGTATTATCTCTCATACTAACAAAATGGCCTTCTTGAAAACCAAATTTTACATTAACCGCATCAGAATTATGGTAAACCCCACCACGAGGATGGCCAAATATTCGAGCAGGAAAACCTTCAGGATTTAAGTGATTATTGAGAAACCTCCTAATATCATAAGAATATTGATCTGCTTCTCCCATAGGATAACTGAAACCAGCCCTTTCATCAAACTCATATAATGATTCTTCTAACTTTCTTAAGTCACTAGAATTTACCGATAAGAGTGCAGAATTTTTATCAGCTTGGCCATAAATATACAATTGTTTCAAGAAATGGGCCACACCCAATTTCTCATAAGCATACTTTCGAAGTGGCATAATATCCTCATAGTTTAGGCCCGTAAGCATAGTTGAAATTGCTAATTTATCCCTGTTATCTGAATAAACATCTATGACATTTTTCAGCTGCTGTGGGATTGAAACTCCATCATGATTTGTGTATCTATATAAATTCCTAGGTCTCAGAATTTGATCATTTTTTTCGGGTTCCAAAGATTCAAGTTTAACAACTAAATTTACATCATTTTCTAGCAATTCCTCAGCGTAATCTTTGTCAAGCATTGTAGCGTTTGTATAAGTTAAAAGATTTAATCCAGCACTTTTTGTAGCCTTTGCAAAATTCATAAAATAATCTCTATTTATTAATGGTTCTCCCTCGCTACAGAGAAATATTGTGGTCCCTCCTAGATTCCCAAATTGACTTAACACCTCTTCCAACTCAGATTCGTTCAACTTGGATATTTTCTGAGAAACCTCAAACCTATCTTCATTTCCATGACTTGTATAGCAATATGTGCAATTAATATTGCAAGGTGTTTGAAGGTTAATATCCAAGGCTAGGGGAACATAATTTCCTTTCTGTTCAAAATTATCTAAAGCTTTTTCAGAAAAATTGTATGCTTGGATTGTCGGTAGCCTAAAGTAATCATTATTATGAACAAAAGACAAAACAGTTAAGCCATTTTTAGTAGTCATTTTTCATCCCCTTTGATTCTATTAATTAAGGACTTGTTGATTCTGTATCTATTGCATAGCTGTTTGAGCCCGTCTTTTGTGGAGATATCTTCACACAAATCTACTGAAATATCAGAATTAACTGCCCAATCAACCATTATTTCTAGAGGCATACCATTTGATAATTTTTTCAATTCCTCCAGAGAGGTTTTACCATAAGAGTTAATTCTTTGTAAGACCAACTTTTCACAGGTTAATTCTTTGGATTTCGCTTTATTAACTTTGTCTAGTTTAGATAATTTTCCTTCCTTAATACCTCTTTCAATTTGGAAATATGAGTCAATTGAATCAATTCTTAATGCTTTGTCAAATAATTGGACTTCGTATTGGATTTCTTCAGAAAACTTGTAAGGAATAGTTTCACCTATCCTATGATAATCATAACCAAATACGAACATATTTGCTAGGAATTTTTTAATTAACTGACGCATGTGTTGACCTTTCTTATCCTTTTTTGATGCAGGTTTAACTCCTTGTTCATAAAGTGCATTGATAGTTAAAGACAAGTCGATCAATAAATTGAGTTCATATTGATTTATTTTGGAATTACCAGTATTTTCGCAAAAGGAATTTAGAAAATATCGCTTATTCTTGTTGCCTATAAATAGTTTAGATAAATTTTCCTTTTGTCTTTTTATATCTGGGCAACTAAAGACAGATTTCAAATCATTTTGAGCCGCATTTAATCTTTCAGCACATATACCTGAATCGATTATTCGTTGGTTGGTGTCAGGGTCATATATAAATGAAAGGTTCCATAGCTCCATCTCTGAGTCATCCTTTTGGTAATTAAACTCAACACGAACACCATACTTCTCAGTATTCAGGTTTGTATTCCATAGTAATTTTTGTTTAGGGATAAAAGTAGTCCTTACACCTTTTATTCTGCAAATCTGCCCTACATCTTTGCCAATTGAAGAGTTTTCTGGCAAATTTACATACAACCTGTCGTTTTGAATGGTTTCTGTAAGATAATCCAAAATTTGAAAAACTACTTCATTGGAATCTCTACAATTGAAATCAAATAGACCAAGCATTCGGAAGTATGATAAATGTTTATTTGAAAAACCTGCTCTATAATAATTATCTGTCCTTATGCATGATTGTGTTATCACTTGCTTTTTAGAATCCACCTCTTTAATCTTACTTTCGTAAAAATCTTCATAAAACATTGCACAGCAGAAAGGAAATGTAGCCCCCGAACCCATTGGTGTTTCAAATGAGCACCTGCTAACAGGCTTATACCCTAAATTATCATAATGATTAACAAAATCATCTATTGTTTGATTTATAGTTATATTTGGCATAATTATCCAACTCCTGCATTGATTAAATCAGCGATACATTTACCATATTCTGTGCTTAGATAAGACTTGTTCACATTGGGAAATTCTTTTAGTCTTGTGAGATCAAGCCGGTCAGCATCCCATAGGCAAGCCACAATTCTTTTATCAACACTAGTATTGAAATTATCAATAATAGGATACTTACCCACATCTCCTTCTTCTCGAGAGTGGTTTAGGATGGCATATCTTACGCTACTTACATCAAAATAAAAAGGAAAACATGGAAGCATATTATCAAGGATCAGTGCACTCCGATAGCCATGTTCAATATCTTTTCCGTCGCGCAATCTGCCTACATCATGAAACAAAGATGCAACAGTTATCTCTTTGTAAATGGAAAGATGATTATATTCATTTTCTAGAATATCTTTTGAATAAGAGAGAACTCTTTCAGTATGCTCCCATGGATGAGTCTTCAAGTTTTTTCTAATTGTTGCATCGTAAGCCAAATCTCTTACTATCCTCTCAAATGTTATTTCTTGCATTTTCTATGAACATTCTTTTACTTTTGGAATTGAGACCTGTAAAATTTCTTATTAGTTTCACTACATGACAAAGAATAGGATTTAAATATTTTTAGATAGTAAACTTGAAAATTTTTCAACACACAAAGCCTCAACTAAGAGATATTTATTAAAGCCTTTTGCTAATTCAAAAACTATGCCCCCTTACTTTACGGATTTGAACTTTTAGTTTGACGCTGCGGCCCCGCTTCTTTCGGCAACCGGGACCGAGGTGCACAACGCAAAGCAACAGACTGTCTATTAAGCTTTGCTGGCTTTGTAAAAAAGATTTACAAAGTTTCGCTCATGTCATTCGCTCAAGCCCACTTAAGTCAAGAAAAAAAACCGCTGCGGCCCGGATTCGAACCGGGAATCCCCGAAGGGACTGGCTGTTTTGGGCGAAGGCCAAAGCCTTACGAACCTTTGATACGTCGCCGCTCAAGGCCAGCGCAATACCAGATTATGCGACCGCAGCATAAATCAATCGCTTTTTTTTGTGGGGTTAAGCGAAGCGAAACCCTCATGCGTGCCTACGGCGCAAAACGTAGGCGTCAGTACCAGATTATGCGACCGCAGCATAAATAAATCGCTTTTTTTTGTGGGGTTGAAGGAGCGTAAGCGACTGAAACGCACCCTGAGTCTCGAAAGGGTGAAACCCTTTGCAGATAATGCGACCACAGCATAAGTTTTTCTGAGTGTGTCTGGCGATAACCTAAGCCAACACAATTCGCTTGCTACAGGCGAAAGTGCAGGCGTCAGTAGCAGGTTTCCATAAGTTATTTAAATATTTTTGTTTACTGAAACTAAATGGAGAAGATTCAACCATTAAGGGAGGAATTGTATAAGATTGACAAGGAGATTATCAGGCTTTTAGAAAAGAGACTGGATAAAGTGGGCGAGATTTGGAGAATAAAGAAAAAGATGTATATCCCCCTCAGGGATACTAAAAGGGAAACTGAAAGAATTGAGGCACTAAAAAAGGATTCTAAGCTCAGTCCAAAACTTATTGAAGTCCTTTACCAGATGATTTTTGAAGAAAACGAGAGAATACACGGAAAATGAAAATAGTTAAAGTCCCTTACGGAAAGGGCGGGCTTGGAAAAACTGAAGGCACAGAAAAAGCGCCTGAAAAGATACTTGAAGAGCTTGAAAGAATTTATATTAATGAAAACGAAAAAGAGATTAGTTATGAAACCGACACTATTGAAATAAAAGAGACTCTAAGCGAAACACATAAAATTATACAGGATTATAAAGGGAGCGGGATTTTTATAGGCGGGGATCACTCACTTACTTATTCTGCATTCAGAGGGTTTAAGCATGAAAACACAGGATTAATAGTTTTTGATGCCCATCCTGACCTGATGGAAGGCACAGACATGCCCACCCATGAGGATTACCTTAGAAAACTTATTCAAGAAGGTCATGTTAACCCGGGAAATGTAATCTTGGTGGGGCTTAGAAACATTCACCCTCATGAAAAAGAGTACATGCAGCAAAACAAAATAAACTATTTTACCTGTAAGTCAATATATAAAAACGGAATACACAATATTGCAGACAATGTAATGGCAAAGGCCAAAAGCTGGAGCCAGATTTATATTTCCATTGATATTGATGTTCTTGACCCTTCAGTTGCTCCGGGAACTGTGCATTCTGAGCCGGGAGGCATTTCATTAAGGGAGCTTCTTTATTTTCTCCAGAGATTGAGGTTTTTAAAAAAAATATACTCAGCAGATGTGGTTGAAGTGTGTCCGGAAGTTGATGTTAACAATATTACCAGCCGGGCGGCTGCAAAAATAATTGGGGAACTTTTGTAAAGCACAAACTATTTAAATTAAGGAGGGCAGTAAACTTTACTGCATGCGCAACTTAAAAAAGCTTCTAGAATACATAGGGATAGGCATAGAAGAGCTCATACTTATTGGAATAATTGCTTTGAATATTCTTGATTTTGCGGACATGTTGAGCCCTGATTGGGATTATGCAAAAAAAATCCTTTCATGGACTGCTCTGGGCTATCTTTTGTACAGGGCAAGCCCGACAAATGTGTTTTTCGGGAGAACCTACAAGAAACTTGACCTGGCACTTATTGTTTCATATTTTCTGTTTAGTTTCAAGCTGTTTATTGGCTATGCTGAAAGCACAATCCAGGCATTAAAAAAAGAAGGGTTTTCTTACTGGGGCAATTTGTTTACAATTGACAAAGCTCCTGCAAATGCACAGGTTATTAATATCCAGTATCCTATTGAAACAGCCAACATAAGCTCGTCGGAGCAGATAATGATTTCTACTGACATCAGCAACCAATTAAATGGCATGGTTGAGCATCTTAGCATAGAGCCTACTTTACCTCCCTCTGCCAATGAAATGGTTGTAAATCTCTCTAATAATGTAAGCTCTCAGCTTATTGAGGTTGAGAGTAAATTTTCAGTTCACAGGTGGCTCAACTTTCTGCTTGACAATCCTGAGGCTGCTTATAATTTTTCAATACTTGCAGGCATTTTTATGGTGATTATAATAGCCATTTACTGCAGCTTTAAAATTAAGATTGAAAAACCAAGCATGATGGATATATTATTGGGAGAGAAAAACAAAAATTTAATTCTGCGGTTTCTGGCAGGATTTTTTGTGATAAATTTCTTCTTTGTAGTAATTTTTAACCTTGTTATGGAATGGCTAGCGATATCCATAGATGCACCGATTATTGTTATGGCCCTCTTTTTTTACCTTTTACTCTGGATAAAGCACCATACTAAATTCAATAGTGAAAGCTTTATTTATAAAGTGGGAAATTTTGGAACTGACTTTTACCAAAACTTTGTCCATCTTTTAAAAACAAGGAAGGGTATATTGCTTGGAATGTCAGGAATGCTTGTGCTTCACCTCCTGACAGACCTGGGCATTTTTATGGTGCCTTATACTACAGGGATACACGACAGCCTGTATCTTGAGCAACTTGGGGCAGGCCATAATCCTGTTTTTAGCTATGAGGATGTTTTTGGCGAGGAAAAGGAAAGCTTAATGGCAAAGGACTTCACAAATACTCAAGGAGTATCAGAGCAGTTAATGACTGCATATATTTATTTGGGAAATGTCATCGCCCTTCTTCTTATTCTTTTGCTTCCCGCAATATTATGGTACTCAATTTTTACGCAAAAACATTACAGGATGAAAAATATCACTGCAGCAATATTTTTTGGCTCATTTTTATGTCTTATTCTTACACCGGTATTCAGGATAACTAGAATAAACACCAGCTCGCTTATTGGAGTGGATATAAAAACACAGTCACTTTTGCAGACTGCACAACTCAGCATGCCTTCAGTTTTTTTAATCTCGCTTGCAGTATTAGTTATTACCTACATTCTATGCCTGACCAGGGCTAAAAAATTTGTTGTCTTTTCAGTTATTATGATTTCGCTGATTTATTTTGCCTATTACATACTATTGTATTTTATTGATATATTCATATACTATTCAACTCTGATTGGCATGAAATTTGCAGAAGATGCTTACATTGTAGGCAGCTATTTTGCACTGTTTATGTTAATAACCGCCCTATTTTATGTTGCCGGATTTTTTTCATATTTATATGAGCTTGTAAACTCTTAAGGAATTAACAAACTCCATAAATGTTGCAGCAGACCATGCCTGAACAAGGCTGCCTTCCGCCTTTTGCTCCTGTGCAGAGCTGAGCTCTGAATGATGCCCAATAACACCTTTGAACAATATATCCTCCCTGGATGCATTAAAGATTTTCTCAATGTACTTTTTATAACGACGGGAATTTACTTTCAGTAAAGAAATGGCTGCGATGTTATTTAAGAAGAACCATGAGTCCCCCCTGTGATAACTTTGGTTGTTTTCTCCTGTATAATGCGGGGTAAAAAGTGGGCTTTCCTTATCAATTGTGCTAAACCCGCCCCAATCAAGCCAGAGTTTTTTAATTGCAAAATTAAAGCACTTTTGCCACTCTTTTGTTGAGAGTAGCTCAGGGTAAACATAATACGCAAGGAAAAGATTAGGCCTTAAGGCAGGGTCGTCTTTTCCGTCATAAAGATAACCATGATAAAACGTTTCCTTTACTTTTTTTCTGGTAATCTCCTCGAGCTCAGTATATTTTCTTTTTTTATATAAATCTCCTTCAAGATGGCATAAGTAAGCCATAAACTTATACATATTAAGCCGGAGGGCCTGGATTTCTATCCTGTAGCCCTCTCTTGTATCATTTCCATAGTCAGTATCCATCCAGGTTTCTTTAGGATTGTTGTATGCAAGGCCGTCTTTAGTGTGGTTGTTGAGTAGGTTCTGGATTGAATATTTTAACTTTCTTTTTATTAAGGGAAGCTCCTCTTTAATAACGCCCAGATTATTGTTGGCCTCCAGCGAGGTTATCAGCTCAAAAAGCCTTGTAAAAACCCATCCTGTTGAATCGGCGCTTGCAAGCTCGCTTTCAGGAAATCTGTTCACAATTCTTCCATCCTCCTTAAGGCCGTCCAGAAGCCTCAGAAGAATGTTTTTGGCCTGCTTATGCATGCCCTCTTTAATAAGCGCGCCTGTTGAGATTGCCTCATCCCGTGCCCAGAACTGGTGAAACCATGGAAGGCCTGCATAAATTCCCAGACTGCCGTCAAGCGTTGTTAGAAGATCATAAAGAGAATTTTTGGCTGACATGTAGGCAACTTCGTTTATTTTTGAGGTGAAATGAAATTCAGGATGAATAAATGTGGTGGTGTTAGTCTCAAGCCTCTTTTTGATTGATTTAATGTTATGAGAAACGCTTTTTGCAAGCTGCAGGGCCTTCTGCCTGCTTGTGGAGGAAGCAAACACAATCTCCGCCTTATCCTTAATATTTAAGTTCAGGGCATGGTAAACAAAGCGCGGCTGGTAATCATATTCTCTTTGCATATCATATTCATACTCAACAGGCAACCAGTTATTTGCTTCTTCATAGGAGGCTCCCGCAATAGCGATATAAAGCCTGTAATCCTCTTCTGCCAAATCTCCTGTTTTATATTTAACATATTCAATCACAATGCAGTCATCTTCTGTAAAAGTATTGTATATCCTGCCCATGTCATGAAAGTCATATAGTTTCCTGCAATCCAGATGAAGCTCAAGAGGACCGGTATAGTTATCTACCTCATAAATGAGTGCATTTTTATAAAAGAAAAAGCTTTCTTTTGCATGTGCCCCTTTTCGCTGAACATTGTAGAAATGATTCATAATTTTTGCAGGAGGCTCCTGCAAGTGCAGTGCTTCTATTGTTTTAAAATACTCATCCTCTAGAATAACTTTACCATTGTATTTTGTGAGATTGGCTTTTGCACCCAATGAAAAGTAGCCCCCTTCCTTGTTTGCAAGCAGGAAGCCCGGGTTTGTTTCCACCTCTTTTTCCACCCGTTTATGATGAAATGAATGAATAACCTTCATTTTAAATAGGCATGCTTTCTACATTGATAAATGTTTGGGTTTGAAATATGATGATGCTTAATGGAAGCATTTATAAATAATATTGATTTTTGTAAAGAAATGCTTAAGATATATACTTTGGGTTTGTCATGCATGTTACTTTTTTCCTGTAGCGCAGCACTCAATGAGGAAAAGGCCAAAAGGATGGTAGAAGACAGTATCTTAAAAAGCGAAGGATACAATATGCAGGACCTGGAGCTTAAAAAAATTGAGGAGCTTAACAGATGGGAGGATGGCGAAGGTAATATTTTCCCATTAAGCTATAATATTACATATTCCATAAAAAACCAGAATGATATGGTTATAGCCGAAGTCTCGGCAATTGTTGCAGAGACGGGAATTAAGCAATATAACTTTAAAGAGATTGTTGCAGTAAATGATTTTAAGTCCTGTGTTGATGCTGGTTTTGAAGTACTGGAGCCGGACTGTAAGGGATGCCCAAAACAATGCATAACCCCGGATGAAAAGATATTTTTCGAATACCCGCCTGAAGGGCTTAACCATAAGAATGAAAGCTTTGAAAAAATCTGTGTAGATAAATGCGGAGACGGGATATGCCAGGAAGTTGTGTGCATGGGAGAAGGCTGTCCCTGTCCTGAAAACAAAAACAACTGCCCGGAGGACTGCTAAAATGTTCAGACTAATTAATGCTTTGGCCTTTCCTTTTACAATGCTCTTTGTGTTAGGCTTTATTATACTCTCTTTTGTAGTATGGCTATGGGCGTTAATTGACTGCATAAAATCCAGATTAAGCACAGAAGAAAAGATAATATGGATAATAGTAATCTTATTTTTTCATTTTATTGGTGCTATATTGTACTTTTTATTGAAGGGGAAGATTAAAATGGGTAATACGAAAAATAAAACATTGTTCAGGAAAATTGATGACAGAATGCTTGGTGGTGTTTGTGCAGGAGTTGCACAACACCTTGACCTGGATGTTAGCCTGGTCAGGCTGCTTTGGGTTATTATTACAATTTTTACAGGAATCTGGCCGGGAGTATTAGTTTATATAATAGCCTGGGCAGTAATTCCGGAAGAGCCGAAAAATAAGCCGACTAATAAAACGAAACAACATGATAAGCAGTCAAAAGAGCCTGTACAAGGCAAAACCAAGACTAAAAAGAAGGCTAAGAAGTAACATTGTTGCAATAGGAATATATATTTTTACATTTTCTTTATCAATTATTATATCTCCAGGCAGGTGAAATGGTTTTATTCCAAAATTCCAGAGTATTCCCAACACTAGAATAACCACCCCAATTATTACCAAAAAGTTGCCTGTTTTCATGCAAAAAGGAAAAATATCAGAGTTTATAAATTTTACAACCTACCCCTCAATTTTTCTGCTTCCTTGAGCCTTTCAACAGCATAAAGATAAGCGGAGGTCCTTAAGTCAAGGTCGTATTTTTTTTCATAATTATGCACATTAACAAAAGCCTGCGCCATTTTCTGGTAAAGAGCTTCTAAGACCCTTTTTTCTTCCCATATTTCACCTGTATTATTTTGGACCCATTCAAAATAGGAAACAGTAACTCCTCCTGCATTGGCCAGTATATCAGGCAGAATAATTGTGTTGTTTTTAAGCATAATCTTTTCTGCCTCCGAAGTGACAGGGCCGTTAGCAAGCTCCACTACTAGTTTTGCTTTCACATTGCCTGCATTATTTTCAGTGATGGTTCCTGAAAGCGCCGCTAACCCCAAGACATCAGCATCAAGTGCGAGCAACTCCTCATGTGAAATTTCTTTTGCATTCCTGTAACCACTTAATTCGCCGTTTTTATTTTTGTATTCAATTAATTTTTCAATATCAAAACCATTTGGGTTATATACAGCCCCCTTGCTGTCTGAGACTGCAATTACCTTATGCCCATCTTTTTCTAAGATTTTCGCAAAATGCTGTCCGGCATTTCCAAAGCCGTGAATTGCGGTATGAAGCCCGGCTCTACTGAAGTCGTATTGCTCTATTGCGGCATTCAGAACATAATAAGCACCCTGGGAAGTTGCGTATTCTCTTGCCTTACTTCCACCCAAAATTATTGGTTTGCCTGTAACAACACCGGGACTGTGTGTTTGGGTTATCTTGTTGTATTCATCCATCATCCAGGCCATTACCTGTGCGTTTGTATAAACATCAGGTGCAGGGATGTCTAAATTTGGACCAATATCTTTAGCAAACTGTCTTACAAATTCGCGGCTAATCTGCTCGAGCTCTTCATTGGTTAATTCTTTAGGGTTAATTGCCATTCCTCCCTTTCCACCACCAAAAGGCAAACCAAGAAGAGAGTTTTTTATGCTCATCCAGAAAGCAAGGGCCTTAGTCTCTTCCATATTAACTTCAGGATGAAACCTGATGCCTCCTTTGGCCGGACCTAAAGCATTGTTATAGTGTACTCTGTAAGCTTTAATTATCCTTCCCTTAAAAGGAATATTAACTTCAATTGCTCTTTTTGGATGACTTAATAATTCAATTAGCTCTTCACCAACAAAGGGGCTTATGCTCTCTAATTTTTTTATTGCACTTTTGTGAGCGTCCATTACAATTCACCAGATTGAAAAAAGCAAAGAGCATTAAAAAATGTTGTGGAGTAAATCAAGAAATAGTGGGATAATAGAAGTTGAGCAATACTATTAAAATTCCCAGCAATAACCAGCCTTAAAATCACTAAATCATACATTTGTAAAAAATGCCTATAGACGCGCCTCTATATATTATATAAACAAAAGATGAGGGTTTCTCCTATGTATTGTTATGTCCAAGAAAAAAAATTCATAAATTTTTAATATAATTCTAAATGTCTTGTACATATGGTATTGTGGATTGAGAGTCTTATTCCTGAATATTTTATTAACTTTCTAACTCCCATCGCATTGATTGCAGTAGGACATGCGGTTGAAAAGAATTTTGTTGGAAGAATCACCTGCTTTGCAAATGCCATAGCCGTAAATATTTTCATTTATGGAATGAGTGTATCCCCAATTTTAGTTTGGTATGCAAATATTGGTTAGATTTTGGTCAGTATTTAATACTACTCGTGGCTTTTATTGGACAAGCATCCGCCTTATTGTTCTTGAATAAAAAAAATTTTTAAATATTTTCTCACCTCGGTTCTTGTTTTCTATGTGCAGTTTTTGCCTTTTTGATGTAACGCTTAAAAAATTACTTTGGCAGACACACGTTTTCAGAACTTTGTATGAAAAAATGATTTAATAGGAATTAACTTTCAGAATATCTTCTAATGTAATATTGAAAAGGATTTTCAAATTTTTTCCATTTAATTAAATTATCACTTAAGATGTTCTCAGACGTTAAATCCAAAAACGACTTAATGATACTATTAAAAGCATCAATTTTTTTCAAGTCCCAAGCTTTATTAGCTCCTTTAAATCTAGGTTCAATCCTTTCAAAAGTAAGGTGAGCAATTTGGTGATTTGCTTTATCGAAGATGTATTTTACAAGAGCGGAATTTTTGTCCATAATTTCCCTAAATTTTTGTGTATTTTCTTTATTTAAATAATGTTCAGCTCTGATGTAATTTTTTCGTTTAACCACTTTCCCATTAAAAAATTCTACTAGATTTCTCGCATGAATTGCAAAAGACTCTATAGATAAATTTAATTCTATTTGAGCACTCCAAACTCCTTCTTTGTTATGCTTATCTTTAGCGAATATTTTTTTCCTTATAGCATTATTTACTTTAACCGCAGTCATATTTAACATATCAATCTCATAAAACAAATGTACAGATGCTTCTTTTAGCTTTATTGGTTCCATAAAATAAGGGGAGTGCAAATAGTTTAAATATATTATGTAAATATGACCAGAGACCAATTGGATTTTTGTACAGAACATATTTTTTTCAATCATCTAATTAGAATACCATTCATCCGACATTCGCGAAGGCAGTTTTCATGTACTTCCAAATCAGATGAGAAATTAACAGCGCAGGACCTAAATAAAAATCCTATATTCAAATTAAGGCATCAACATTTTTATATTTGATAAGAATCCCCCAAAATATGAGACAAAGAAATAACTATTTCAACAATTTACTTGTTTCGTTTGGAAGCGGTGTCGCTCTATTAATTGCATTTCAAACATACAGTCTCGAATTTATTACAAATGCTTTTCATTTTCTAATATGGTTAATATGGCTCTGCAACTTCATTGTATTTATACTAATATTAAAAATGATATTTCCCTCATTAAAAATTAGTTCAATAATGGATGGTGTCTGGGCAGGAATAGTAATATCTATTTGGGCTCCAATAGTGAAACAACCTTTTTTCACAAATCTTCCTGGAGCTCTAGCATCATCTGTAGTGTATCTCGTTTTTGGAGGAATTGTATTATTCTTGGGCTATGTATTTAGAATTAAAGATTAGAATATATAAGCAATAGAAAGATTGCTGTTTAGAAAAGGGATGTTCAGAATTTTGTAACAAAGCATTAAACAAAAATTAACCCTTTCACAAAAACATATTAAACAACCATGCAACAAAAACTATCTGCGGAACAGTGACTACTGGAAGCCAGATTGCTGCTCTTTTGCCAATGTTTGTCCATATCAGGCCAATCTCAGTATAATCAGTCGCAACGCCGGCCATTAAAAAAATAAAAGGGTTACCTAATGCACCTACCTTACTAAATATTTCAAATGCAATCGGCGCAGAGCCTTCGCTGCAGACTTCAATAATTGTTGCAAAGGCCAAAGTTAAAAGCAGGCCGGTAATATCCGGGCCAAGATACTGCGTGAAAATATTTTGAGGAACATAGGCACTTATTACAGCGGCTGCCAGAAATCCAATTAATATCCACCACAAAACCATATTGGCGAGGTTAACAGTTCCAAATGAAACTCCCCTGACACTTTTTTTAAAATCAAAATTTTTTATTTTATCCCAGGTGTAGTTTTGTTTTTCTGCTACATCCTTTGATTTTTCTATCATCCCTGAATTTTCAAGAAGCATATAGATAAAGCCAGTAATTAATGCAATAATCATGGCAGCTAAAACAAAAAATATTGCTTTCCAGCCGAAAAACCCGAACAAAAGTATTGTTATGGGCAAATTTGCCCAGGGGGAGGCCATTAAGAATGTAATTACAGCAGGGATTCCGGCTCCTTTTTTATATAACTGCATTGAAATGGCCAAAATTCCATGTGAGCAAGCTGAAAGCAGAAAGCCTGCAAAAACTGCATAAAGCAGCGTTGATTTTTTCTTTTGGCCTAAATACCTAAATATAAATCCTTCCGGAATAAAATAATCTATCAATCCCCCAATAACCAGACCTAAAAGGACCGCCCACCAGATTAACTGGATATATGAAATAATGCTTTGATTAAGCGGCTCTAAAAATGAAAACGGCAGAAAAGATAATGCAAACACAGCAATAAATATACTGCCAACTATTTTCAGATTCCTGCTTAACCCAAACTTCTGAGGAACTTCACAACAAGACGCGTGTTCTGCCATAAGTGAACAATTTTTTTATCTTATTAAAATGTAATCCGGAGTACTGATATAGGAGGCTAGAAAATGGAAGTATTCTTAATACCCTTTAAGCATCTTTTGCTTTGCAATAATTTTCTTTTCATTATTTCTTATATTAATTACGGCCTCCCTTGTCTTTGTCTCAGGCCCAACCAGTTTATGCACCTCTACCACAAAGCCAATATCCAATAGCCTTTGTATGCACTTTTTCTGCCGCCCGCTTAAAGACTCATGGCGGAACTTGCACTCGACAAACTTAAACTCCCCGTCCCTAAAACATAAAAAATCAGGCATCCCGTGATGAACTGAGCATAGATATTGCAGATACTCAACAATTCCAGGATAATATTTTTTCAACAAACTAATTAATTTGGAATATTTATTATAAACATTAGGGTAAACCTCATTGTGTCTTAATACATTGTTTCTTAAAATATTAATGCACCCTCCCCTCCAGACAATCCAGTTATTCCCTTCCAGCCTTTTTTTAATAATCTTCTCACTTAAACCCCTGTTGTATTTGTAGTTTCTTTTCATCCTAATGTAAACAAATTTTATTTTGGGGTAATAATCAGTAATAAGCGTCTGCTTCTCCAGACTAGACAACTGAAGAATTTTTTCATAGCTAATGCCAAGGGGCTGCAAAATATTAAACAAACTCCTTGTTAGAAGCTTTTTGTAATAAACTATATCACACTTACCTGAATACTCATTTAATAAAACTGCAGAGCCCTTTCCATTTTTGTTTTGACCTTTATTTTCTATTATATATTCTATCCTTTGCCCGGGGTAAACCTTTCCTTGTTTTTTTAGCTTTTCAACAATCTGTTTTTGCGGTGTGTTATGCTTATAGTCAGTTTTTGAAATCCTTAAATTATGCGTTAAAAAATCTCTTTTTACATTAGGCAGATATTGTATCACCTGCCTCAAGACTACACAAAACTCTTTTACTCTCCCCAGGATTTCTTTTTTTGAACCACACTCAGACATTGCTTCAAGTATTTTCTGCTGGAAAATTTTTACAACTTTAGGGGTTTTTCTCTCTCTTACTTCAATTCCCCTGGCCTTAATTGTTTTATCATTAAAAGCACCATAATAACACGCAGGTAACGGCCTTGAAATATCATTAACACTAGGCAAAAATACTATCCATTTGAACATTCCTTCAAAATCTGCAGGTATACCAAATTTTTGTGTTAGTTCATCACAGAAATCCTTAACCTCTTCTTCAGTTATATTGGTTTTTTTTATATAAAGACTGTCAATAATTCCATGCACCACCTTAAACCCCCTGTTTTCAGCCATCTTTGAAGCTTCAAGTATAATTTCGCGTGCATATGAGCATATGGCCATGTGTGAAGTTGCAATCCCCAGTTTAAATTCTCTAAACCTTAAATATCCATAAGCAGTTACAAGAACCATCTTTAATGCATCAGCCCTTTTTTTATTGAGATGATTTGGATTTTTTTTATACTCCATCCTTTTTTTTAAAAGTGGCTTTATTGCCATCCCAACTATTCCTTTTTCTTTTTTAGAAACAGAAAACGGCAGATTGGGGACCTTTTCGCGCGGCTCATCATGATTCAGAATTGTTTCAGCGCTAATATTTTTATTATAGATTATAAAAGGAAACATCGACGTAAAATCGATTTCAGCAACATTTTTATGAAAACCGGTAATTGAATCAAACGTATGCCCGCCCCTGTCCCCTTTAAGAAGATCATACATACTCAAGGGGATATCAACAGGTTTTTCCTTGTAGGGGACAAGATAGTTTTTCTGATAAAGTAGTCTTACTAATGAGAACTGAAAAGCCGCCCCAAAACTGCGTGAAGCAATCTGCTGGAACTGTGCGCCTGTCAGCCTGCATAACTCCATTATCCCCTCAACATCACACTCACCACCAATAACTGAATTAGTGTCGACGAGAAACCTTCCCCGCAGGCGTATTGCAAAATCATGATATATAACTCTGCCATAGCTAAAAAAAGATTTTCCTCCCTTGTACTTAATAAAGGTTGCATCCCAGCGGTGAAAGGGGCAGATAATTCCCTTTGCTTTGAGGTCTTCATAAAGTTTTGGAAGGCGGGAAAAACCATTTTGCATTAAAATTACATCTGGATCCTGCTTTTCAAACTCTTCTGCAAACTTTTCCAGTGGATACTCCCTATCATTCATAATAAGATTGTTTTCATAGCTTAAATAGCAGCGAGTAAGGCAGATTTCAGATTCAGTCTGTTTTAATGATTTTATGTCAGTGTATTTGCCGCAGTAAAGATTATGATAAAACAAAAACTGCTGCTCAGGGGTGATATCAGCATTATATAAGGTAAGAGTATGCCTTGACAGTTTCTCAATTTTACTCACAATATTTTCAAAATTATTAAGGTTAAAGACTGGAACTTCATAGACATATCTAACTTTGCCTAAGTAATCTTTCTTTTTTTCTAACTGGTAGTCAAGGCATAATTTATCAAGTATGTGTTTTCCTCTTTTTTCAACATAAAAAACTGCAGCAAACGGTTTTTCAATCTTTATACTACCCTTCCCTGTCTTGAGCCATAATACTATTTTCTCCTTTTTCCGATACGCATCGAGAAGCCACATTATTTTCACTGATCTTGGAGTTATTCACCCTGTTTTTTTCCTGCTCCCACTTTTTCTCTTGTTCAATAATTACTGAAAGCAAAAAAAACACCCATACATTAACTGATGATGTATAGCTAATACTTCCCAAATGTTTTAGGGAGGATTTTATCAGTTCATCAAAAATTTCCCTGTCATTTTCACTGAGAGATTTTCCAAATTGCTTTAATTCATTTATCAACACATCAGTTTCATTTCTCTGGCTGTTTATAGTATGCCCCATATTAACATCACTTTTTACATTTACTAATGCATCTAATGCAGATTCATCAATAATTTTGCATTGAGCTAAATCCTCATGAACACTTCCTGTTTTAATCCCTGCAAATATATCAAATTCCTTTCCAAGCTTCCTTAAAAGCTGCCATGCATAAACAAATATATCATAATTCTCCTCTTTGTCATCGTAATCAAAAAGATGATTAAAGGAGCTGATGAATATCTTCTCCGCATCTGTTTGTCTGGCTAATTCAGGAATGCTTTTTATTGTGGGAAGGAACCTGTAAAGTGATTCAGCAGGAACTATGTAAAGCCGCTGGAAATTTTCTACTGGATATCCCTTAAAGCGATGGATGTCAGAGCAGCCGGCACAATCTATAAAAAGAGTCGGGGTGGAATTTAAAGCAAAAGCAATAAGTTTATCATTAAGTGCCCGGCTGCCTCTGACTCCTATCAGCATAACAAAAATAGAATTAAATGCTTTAATAATGCTATGCCCAAATGGCCAGTGGCCTGTGTCCACACAAGCAAAACTTATTTTTTAAATCTTTTAAAGAACTCTTCTCTTTTCATTTCAATTTCTTCCAGGATACCTTTTAAAAGCCCCCGGCTGATTTCCTTGTTTGAATGAACAGGAACCAAAGTAGTCCTTCCATCAGGATGCCTATAGAATTTATGACTCCCTTTTTGCCTTATTGCACAAAAACCTTCCTTTTCAAGAAATTTACATAATTCCTTAGAAGACAACCTTGGCAACTTCATTAAGCAACCTCAATTTGCTGAACACCTAAGAATCTTATCTTTTCTTCATTATTCTGTCCGTCCTCAATTTCAAGGTATAATTCAACGGCTTCTTTCATGTTTTTCATAAGTTCATCCAATGAATCACCCTGCGTAATACAACCCTTTAATTCAGGAACTCTTCCAATAAATGTTCCATCTTCATCCTGCTCAATTAGAACATTAAATTTTCTGGTCATAATGCAGTAAAAGGATTTTATCTTTATAAATTTTTGCTTTGTCTGACATCAATCAGCATCATATTTGAAGAAGATTAATTTGATTATGAATGCTGTGGCCTGTGAAACAAGATTAAGTATACTGTTAACAAGCTCTACTTAATTCTTATTTTATTATCTACATCAATAACTGGATACTTAAAATCATCATACTCAACTTCAATTTTCGCCTGGATAGGTACATCTCTTCCTGTATTAATATACTGCCATGAACCAGGAGGATGATTAAAAAATTCTGCACTATTTATTACATAAACAAATCCTCCATCCCCTATTGTATCTTTATTTAAACCTTCTATTCGCAACTCAAGTGGTGTATGTTCATTTATCCATATGGGGTATCTCAAACCATTGCCTTTTAAGTTCCAGTTGGAAAAAACTGCTTTTAATATTGCAATTGAGCCATAATTGGTGGCATAAATCCTGTTCTTCTGATTTGGCTTTAGATTAGGGTTACTAATATCAGTTCTTGAACCATGCAGCAAGCGGTTAAAATGGGAACTTAAATAATCTAACATATTTTCAACAGTGTAGCCCTGACTTTTCAAATTATACAAATCTTTTGTAGAGACATCAGAAATCGTTTCTTCAGAGTCCAATCCGTGGTCCTTTACAAATTCAGTTAATGTTTTATCATAAAACATATAGAATTGAAAGCATATTTATTATTTAAAAATTACTAACCTTCTGGGTTAATGTAAATACAATAAGATTATACAAAAATATAACGTGTATTGCAAAAATTTATATTCAAACAGATTTTCTTGTTATTTATGCAATCAAAAATTAAAAGGCAGTCAAGAATCACCTTGCTTTTACTACTTGGAGTGTTTTTATCCGTAATACTACATAATGCGATTACATGGATATTTGGTTTCCAGGAGCCAGTGTTTTTCATTTTAACGTTTCTTTTCTCGATTGCATGCATAATCTCAGCGATTTACACTTTTATTCTTATATCAAAATCCAAGAAAGCAAACTCATGACTCAAAATAGCATACCCACAAAATACTTGACGCCGTCAAAATTTGCCCTACATACCAATTCTTTCTTTAAGAATTCTTAAGGATTATTTTGTATACGTAGGGCTGCCTTTTTGTCTTACGGGGGGCATGAGGAAATTGTTGACCTTAAGGCGCAAGTCAAGTATTTTGTGCAATAAAAAATAATCAGAATTAATATGATAAGATTTATTACAAGATCTTACCCACAACATATGTATCTATATACTTGCCGTCATCAGTTAAAAACCCTTTTTTCTTCTGCCCTTCAATCTTAAACCCGCAGTTTAATGCCATCTTCCAGGAGGGAGTATTCTTAACCGCCATCTCTGCTTCAGCTCTCTTAAAGCCTCTTTTTTTAGCATCATCTAAAGCACGCTGCAATAATTTAGTGCCAATACCCTGGCCCATATAATCAGGATGCACTCCCCAGCCTAAACCAACTCTATGCCTTAACCTGCCCTTTCCACTATCACAATTAACTGAGCCAACTATTCTTTTTGTGTTAGTATCTATTGCAATAAAACATCTAGTAGACTTTGAAGATAACTCATCCCTTAATTCATCAATTCCCTTTTTTGTAAATCTTTTTCTGCCGCTATACGGCCAGGCCTTTCTTTTAAAACCCTCTTTTCTCATCTCTCCAATGCCTTCTGCATCACTTACTTTAGCCTTTCTTATCTTAATCATATATATTATACTGCTTTAAGCATTATATAAATATTACTGCAAGATATCTGAAAAGATTACATTTACAATAATATGAACTGCAACATAAAAACAGCAACCATAAGGGCACAAACTTTGTTAAAAATAACCTGCCAAGTGCTAAAACACAAACTCCCCTTTTTGCTGATTTTACAAGTTAATCATTTACAAAAGAACTTAAATCATGAAAAAACTAAAATAAATACTGTATAGAAACACATATTCCTGCTGTGGCAAATGTAAATACCAGCATCTTAGTAACGCTGAAAAACATGTTCTCTCTTGAATGAAGGCTTGTGTTTATGCCCAAAACCACTGCCAGCACTCCTACAAGGCCTATTGCAGTAGACAATGCGGCAGTTCCATCCAAAAATAAAAACGGCAAAATAGGTATTGCCCCGCCAAAAAAACTTGCCACACCATCATATATTCCTCCCTTCATAACCTCTTTTTCAATAGCTCTTTCATGTCTCGTTCCCTTTAAAGACTTCATCATCTTTTTTTCAAGCTTATTAAGGTCAACGTATCTTCCTGTTTTTTCAGCAGTAAAAGCAGCCATTATATTAGAAAAGCCGTTTGCAACCGCTCCTGAAAGTCCTGCAGAAAGAACAATTGCCATATCATTAGATAGAGATGCACCAATAACTACACCTAGACTGGATAATGCCCCATCTACCAATCCTCTGATTATAAGGCGAAGCATCTTAATCCTGTGGGGTTGGAGCGTCTTTTACTATCTCTTCACCACAGCTTACCTTATCAATACTATGGATTGCGCAGCCACTGTCCTCAATAACTTTTTCTACCTGGCCTACATCAATATTTTCGCCCTTAATTGTAACTTTGACGCCCTCTACGTCTTTGTCGACCTGCATTACTGTAACATTTACTCCGTCTACCCCCTCCAGGTCACCTATGGAAGAGCAGATATCAGTTACAGGCGGTTCATGCGGCTTTAATACATCAAGTACAATATGTCTTATTCTGCTCATAGCAAAACTTTGATTTTTACTTATTATAAAAAATTTTCTACAAAATCAAGTAAATTACATTTTTTAAATTAGCGAATATTTCTGAATATTATGTTAACAGAAAAAGAATTCCTGAACAAAATCAAGTGGGATCCAAGAGAAAACATTGACGATTACGCCTTAATGTATTATGACCGTGTAGAAAAGAAACTTGAAGAACTGAAACTAAATAAGGCAAACATTCAAGACAATTTGCTTGTTTTTGACAATTTTGAAGGTGAAACTATTAATATTCCTCTCCACAGGATAAGGATGATAAAAAAGAAAGAAGAAATAGTATGGAAAAGAAGCACCAAAAAATAATATTTGTCCCGGTCGAAAAATATAAAAATAAGTTGTTTCCTACAAAAAAGAATTATGAGCATAGGCAAAATTATTGGGAGTGTGAAAGATTTTCCTAGCTCAGTTTATAGCTTCTTTTACCAGTACTTTAGCTTTTATTTTTAGAGAGCGCGTCCGGGCCTTCTGACAACCACATTGGTTGTGTATTCTGTTCCGGGCGCACAAGGTAAACAAGATAGCTTATACGAGGTGAGACAAATGTTGAAAACAATAACAAAAATCGTGGGGGGTCGCCCGTATCGTGGGCATTGCCCGTTCCGTCGTAGTAATTAAAGTAGGTGGCTCGTGTTTAGCCGAAGGTAAAACAATAAAGCAAATTGTTGAAAAAATAAAGAGTGTGAGAAAAAAAGGCTTACTGCCTATTTTGGTGGTGTCTGCCCTTAAAGGAATGACAGATTCATTAATGGATGTGGCCAAAAATACCCACAGTAAAAAAGACCCAGGCCATATTGACAATATCTTAAGTGAAGGAGAGCAGTTGAGTGCAAGAATTCTTGTTTCCGCGCTTAATAATTCAGGTCTGAAGGCAAAAGCGCTGCAGGTAAATGACAATTTCCCAATAATTACGGATAACAGGCATGGCCAGGCAGAAATCCTGATTGATGAGACTAAAAAGAAAACCAAAACTAAACTTTTGCCACTAATAAAAAACAAAGTAATCCCTGTTGTCCCGGGTTTTATAGGAAGAACAAAGGGGGGTAAAGTAACAACTATCGGAAGAGGGGGCTCAGATACAACAGCTGTTGTTTTAGGTAAAATCCTAAAGCCAAAACAAGTTATTCTTTTAAAAGATGTTCCGGGGATTTTATCAGGCGAGCCAAATACTGTTAAAGATGCGAGAAAATTAAAAGAGATAACAGTTGAAGAAGCCCTTAACTTAAGCCTTAAGGGCGGCGAGGTATTATGCCAAAGCTCTTTAATCTACAAGCCAGAAGATGTTGGTGTAAGAATAGTTAACTTTGATAACGGTGATTTGCTTACATCAGGAACGCTTGTTACAGGGACCTTAAATAGGTGTGTTGATGTAAAACTAAGCGAAAATAAATCTGCAGTCACAGTGATTGGAAAAAGAATGGATGAGATGCCGGGGCTGTTGGCCCATTTCTCTGAGCAAATGGCAAAAAACAAGATTAACATTTACTCAGTGTCTGCATCAAAGTACTCAATTTGTTTTTATGTCGACAAAAAAAACAGGGTAAAAGCATTGCATGTGTTGCACTCTATTGTTGAGAAAAACAAAAACCTGACTGCTGTTACATCAATAAAAGATATTACACTTATAACAGTAACAGGCATTGATTTTGCCATTAAAAAAGGAGTTCTTGGCAAAATTGGAACATTACTTGCAAAGCACGGGATTAACATAGCAGATATCAGCACAAGCGGTTGTGAAGCAGATATTCTTGTTGACAGTACTCTTGCAAAAAAAGCAAAAAAAATTTTGGAGGTGTCTTTATGAAAGTAGCAATAGCAGGGGTAACGGGAGCAGTCGGGCAAAGATTCCTACAGCTTTTGCAAAACCACCCTTGGTTTGAGGTAAATGAAATAATTGCAAGCGAGCGCTCCAAGGGAAAGAGCCTAAAGGAGGCATGCAAATTCAGACTGTTTGATTTTCCAGAGAAGTTCGCGAATATGAAGATTAAGGGACTTAATGACAGGATTGAAAGCAGGCTTGTGTTTTCAGCGCTTCCCTCAGATGCTGCAGCTGAATATGAAACAAAACTTGTAAATGAAGGCAAAGTGGTTGCAAGTAACGCAGGCGCACACAGGATGGATGAGGATGTTCCTTTAGTTATTCCAGAGGTAAATCCTGAGCATCTTGAGCTTGTCAAGGGCAAAAAAGGCTTTATTATAACTAATGCTAACTGCACAACAACGCAGCTGGTTTTGGCATTAAAGCCCCTTCATGATGAATTCGGTCTTGAAAAAGTCTCAGTTGTATCAATGCAGGCTCTCTCAGGTGCAGGCTACCCGGGAGTCTCCTCAATGGATATTGCAGGTAATGTCCTGCCTCATATAAATGGTGAAGAGGAAAAGGTGGAAACCGAGCCCCTGAAACTTTTGGGAAAAATAGAAAAAAACAAAGTAACTAATGCAGAAATTAAAGTAAGTGCAAGCTGCAACAGAGTAAATGTAACAGACGGGCATTTGGAATGCATTAGTGTAAAGCTTTTAAAAAAAGCAACAAAAGGCGAAGTAATAGAAGCTTTTAGAAACTACAGCAGTCTGCCGCAGGAGCTTGAACTTCCGTCTGCGCCCAAAAAACCTATACACTACATTGAAGATGAAGAAAGGCCGCAGCCAAGGCTTGATAAAAACACAGAGAAAGGGATGAGTGTTGTAGTGGGCCGGCTTAAAGAGGATAAAATTCTGGATTTTAGGTTCCACTTGTTAGGGCACAATACAATAAGGGGGGCTGCCGGAGGCAGCATCCTTAATGCTGAACTTTTATTTGCAAAAAAAATACTGGAGGGATAAAAATGAATGGAAAAGATATAAGACTTAACAGGATAACAAACAATGGCAAGGCCGTGATTATTCCAATGGACCATGGCACGACTAAAGGACCCGTGCAGGGTATCGAGGATATGAATGAAACAGTTCCAAAAATTGATAAAGGGGGTGCTACAGGGGTTGTGCTTCATAAGGGCATAATTAAGAACCTACAAAAAACAACCAGTTGCGGAATTATAATGCATCTTTCTGCAAGCACGAAATTCTCATCTAACCCTGACGGCAAAGTGTTGGTGGGTTGTGTCAAAGAGGCAGTAAAGCTTGGTGCCGATGCCGTGTCAGTCCACCTGAATATAGGTGGAAATATTGCAGAGCCGGAAATGATTAAGGACATGGCTAAGATTGCAGAAGATTGCGAAAAAATGCAGATGCCGCTTCTTGCTATGGCCTACCCGAGGGGGGACAATATTAAAGATTCAATGGATGCTGAAAATATTGCAATGGTTACAAGAGTAGCAGCAGAACTTGGAGCAGATATTGTAAAAACAAGTTACACCGGAGACCCTGAAAGCTTCAAAAAGGTAACACAAGGCTGCCCTGTCCCGGTTGTAATTGCGGGCGGACCAAAATGTGAAACTGATAAAGATGTTTTAGAAATGGTAAATGGCGCAATGAAAGGCGGCGCTGCAGGAATTTCACTAGGAAGGAATGCATTCCAGCATGAGAGCCCTGAAAGAATAGTTAATGCCTTAAGAGAAATTATTGTTGAGGAAAAAACTGTTGAAGAGGCACTAGAAGTAATGGAAGTGCAGGTTAAGACGAGGTGAAGGCATTATGAAAAAACTGATAATAAAAACAAATGACAAGGAGCTAAAAAACGAGGCAAAACTTTTAGGCCTTACACTTTATGAAGAAGCCGGTAAGCTTGAAAAGTTTAAAATAAAAAGCAAAGAAGACGAGCAAAATATTGTAAATACTGCAGGGGAGAGGGTGCTTATTGAATTTACAGGGCAAAAAATTATTCCCCTTGAAAATTTAGTCGCAGAGCTTAAGGGAAAAACTGAGCTTTTAGTTAAGGTAAAAAATGCGGATGAGGCCAAACTTGCAATGGAGGCACTCGAGCTTGGTGCAGACGGTGTTGTGTTAGAGACAAACGATATAACTGAACTAAAAAAAACAATGGAGTTAATCACTGCCAATAAGGAATACAAGCTGACAGAGGCAAAAGTACAAAAAATAAAACCATTAGGGATGGGTGTCAGGGCATGTATTGACACATGCGACATGATGGATGAAGGCGAAGGGATGCTTGTTGGAAGCAGCTCGCAGGGGATGATTCTTGTGCAGGCTGAAGTTGAAAAAAACCCCTTTGTCTCCCCAAGGCCATTCAGGGTAAATGCAGGCGCTGTTTCAATGTATACATTAACAGGCAAAAAGACAAGGTATCTTGAAGAAATTTCTTCAGGCGATGAGGTGTTGGTTGTAAACAGGAAGGGGATAACAAGAAACAGTATTGTAGGAAGGGCAAAACTTGAAGTTCGCCCCCTTGTGCTTGTGGAGGTATCAAATAATTCAGGTAAACAGACAGCAAAGGCAATTCTACAAAACGCAGAGACAATAAGGGTAGTGACATCTGAAGGCAGTAAACCAGTAACAAAACTGAGTGAAGGTGATAAGATCTTAACAAGATTTGAAAAAGGTGGCAGGCATTTCGGGACTTTGGTAAAGGATGAAAAGCTAATTGAAAAATAACAATAATTTTGGATTTATAGGTTGCAAGCCATACACTTAAAATTTATTTTAAGCTGGAAACGGGTGATGAGGATGCTAGCAGTGTAGCAAACCCCGCTTCAAATCACTGTCGGGATTTTCAATAATGCTATTTTTTTATTAGCAGGCTGCGGCTGCGGTTTAAGGCAGCTGCAAGCTCCTGTTTTCTAAATTCTGCAAGATTCCCCTTTGGCTGAGAGGTAAGTATATCTAAAGAATTATTATTTATGTCCTGCATAACTTTTTCCAAAATATCTTTTAGCGGTAAATTCATATATTTTTTGGCATAGGCAAGCGCATAAGCGATTGCTCTAGTCTGGCTCTCATCAGCAAGCTGCTCTACGCAGGAAAGCTCAATTTTTTCTACTCCCATCTGTATTGAGTTAATTGTTGCTGAAACTTTGAACTTATCCTTTTTGTAAGGGTTGATGCTTTGCTTTAGAGGAGTTCTGTTTTGAATTTGGCCAAAACCGTTTTCTCCCCTTTCCTTTTTACCATGATGCTGCGCAATTTGTTTTGCTTTTTGCGTCACTTCATAAGGCTCATACTCAAACATGCAAATGACAGTGTCAGCAATATCAAAGTATGCCCCGCTTCCGCCGATAACTAATATGGTTGAAACATTATGCTCATTATAGAGCTGTTTTGCCTTATCAACATACGGGGTAATAGGTTCCTTTTCTTTTGGGACAAGCTTTTGCATTCTCTCATCACGTATCATAAAATTAGTTGCAGAGGTGTCTTCATCAATTAAGAGGGTTCCTGCTCCTGCTTCCAGGGCCTCAACAATATTTGCAGCCTGTGAAGTACTTCCTGAGGCATTTTCTGAAGAGAACCTTGTTGTATCCTTGCCCTGCGGCAAATCATTAATAAACGGAGAAATATCAGCATCCTTTACGCTTCTCCCGTCCTCCGCTCTGATTTTAACACAGTTTTTTCTGGCAACAACAAACTCCCGGCCGTCAGAGGGGATGTGGTTATATATTCCAAGCTCAATTGCATTAAGCAATGTTGATTTTCCATGATAACCACCGCCAACAATTAAAGAGATTCCCTCAGGGATACCCATACCTGAGATTACCCTGTTTGGAAGGTTTATTGTGTGCTCAAAGTCTCGCGGGGATGCAAACGGAACAGCTCCCTTAAGAGGCTTCTGGCTTATGCCGCTTTCCCTTGGCAGGATAGCTTTATTTGCAATAAATGCAATAAGTCCAAGCTCACAAAGTTTTTCTCTTAATGCATGAGCATCTTCACAAACATAGATATGCTCATAAAGCTTAGCCTCATCAACTGCACTAAAAAAAAGGGAATTCCTTGTTATCATGGGGATTTCTTCAAGAAGCATTTGTATTGCATCATCTCCCGCAATTTTGCGTCCAAAGGCAGGAAGCCCTGCTTCAAACCTCGCCTCAACAAATTCCGAAGTTAGCACAACAGAAGTTCTCTCAAGTATTTCCGGGCCGGGTGTATCTATTTTAATAAGACCGCTTTTGCCGCTTGCCCTGTTTTGCTTTGCATACTTTTTTGCTGATTTTGAAAAAGCCCTCGTGAGAAAATCCCTCAAGGCAATTTCCCTGCTTTTATTTTTGAAAGCCTCTAAGGGAAAAGTATTTTTGACCCTGACGCGAAGCCTGCTTGGGGCTGCAAAGGGGTCACCCTGCACATGGTCAATAAAAAGTCTGCAGTTTTTGAGGTTATAACTACCCTTAATATCTTTATAGGCATTATAGCTTTTTCTGTTAATCCGCCTTAAAATACTATGCAAATCATTACTGTCCTGCATCTGTTTAATGGTTAAGGCAAGGATTTATAACTTTTCCCCTAGCTACACTTTCATTGTTGGCTTTGGGTTTTTCGCAAAAGGCGCAAACAAAAATATTTTCATATTTTCAAGGCAAAATTTTTATACTATTCTTAAAAACTAAAGCATAAGATGACAAAAAGCAGAGAACTTCAATTTTTTCACGATGTTGAGAGTAAGTGGCAAAAGAAATGGGCTGAGGACAAAGTCTTTGAGCCAGGTGTAAATGAAGAGAAGGAAAAGTACTTTCTGACATTCCCTTACCCTTATATTAACGCATACCCACATATTGGACATTTATATACGCTTGTAAGAGTTGATGCATTTGCAAGATACAAAAGAAGCAGAGGCTATAATGTTTTGTTTCCGCAAGGCTGGCATGTTACCGGTTCACCAATAATAAGTGCTGCCAAGAGAGTAAAAGAGAGAGAAGAAAAACAGATTAAGATGATGAGGGACATGGGCATCCCCGAAGAAGAGATTCCAAAATTTGAGGAGCCGGAATACTGGATTGAATTTTTCAGGCCAAAGTTCAGAGAATGCTGGAGTGATATGGGGGCCAGCGTGGACTGGAGGCGCGAGTTTATAACCACAAGCCTGAATCCTCATTATGATAAGTTTATAAAGTGGCAGTTTAATAAATTAAGGGAAGGAAATTTTGTAATAAAGGGCAGGTTCCCGGTAGTATGGGACCCTAAGGAAAATGTTGCAGTAGGTGACCATGACAGAGTCGAAGGGGAAGGTGAAGTTCCACAGGAGTATGTTCTTTTAAGGTTTGATATGGGTGAATATAAGCTTGTTGCGGCAACCTTAAGGCCGGAAACTGTATACGGGCAGACTAATCTTTGGGTAAACCCGGAGATTGAATATGTAAAAGCCAGAGTTAATGATGAAAACTGGATAATAAGTGAAGACTGTGCAAATAAGCTTGAAGAGCAGGACAACAAGGTTGAGATTACCGGTAACATTAGGGGCTCAGAATTAATAGGACAAAAGGTAAAGGCCCCGGTTGTTGAAAATAAAATACCTGTTCTTCCTGCCAGTTTCCCCTCAGCTGAAAAAGGCACAGGGATTGTTACAAGTGTTCCAAGCGATGCTCCTGATGATTACATGGGGCTGATTGAATTACAAAATAACCCTGAAGAACTTCAAAAGTTCGGAGTCTCCGCTGAAATGGCAAAAATTGAGCCAATACCTATAATAAATTCATCAGATTTAGGGGACGTTGCTGCAAAAAAGATGACTGAAGAGCTGGGGATTAAAAGCATAAATGAACGGGAAAAGCTTGAGCGTGCGAAAAAGGAGGTATATAAGAAGGGGTTTTATGAAGGCACTATGCTTGCCGGAAAGTACAAAGGAGAAAAAGTCGAATTTGCCAAGGACAAAATAAAAAAAGAGCTTGTGGAAAGCGGGGAGGCAGTTCTTTTTTATGAGCTTACAGGAAGGGTTGTATCAAGGAACTTAAGCGAGTGCATAGTAAAAATAGTTTCAGACCAATGGTTTCTTAACTACGCTGATTCTGAGTGGAAAAAGCTTGCCCATAAATGCCTTGACAAGATGGCCCTTTACCCGGAAAAAGCCAGGCAGCAGTTCAATTATGTAATTGACTGGCTTCATGAGTGGGCATGCACAAGAGAAGAGGGTTTGGGCACCAAACTGCCATGGGATGAGAAATGGCTTATCGAGTCACTCTCTGATTCGACAATTTATATGGCTTACTATACGATAGCACACCGCATAACACAAATTGATGCTGAAAAGCTTGATGACAATTTCTTTGATTATGTGTTTTTAGGAAAAGAAGCTCCGCTAAAAGTTGAGAAAAAATTTGCCGATGAACTGAGAAAGGAATTTAATTACTGGTATCCGGTGGACTTTAGAAACAGCGGAAAAGATCTTATTCAGAACCACCTTACCTTTTTTATTTTCAATCACACCGCAATATTTCCTGAAGATAAATGGCCGGCAGGAATCGGCGTAAACGGCTGGGTAACAGTAGACGGTGAGAAGATGTCTAAGTCAAGAGGGAATGTAATTCCCATCAAAAAGATTGTGACAGACTACGGCCCGGATGTCCCAAGGATTACTATCCTTTCAGGCGGGGAAGAGCTTGACGACCCCAACTGGGATTCAAGTTTTGCAAATAATTTGGTAGGTAAACTCTATAACTGGTACGAGCTTGCAACAGAAAACAAAGATTTGCGGGAAGAATATAATAAGATTGATGCGTGGATGGAAAGCAGGCTGCATGAGATTATAAAAAACGCCACAGAGGCAATGGACAAGACTTTATTCAGAACAGCTTTCCAGGCAATATTTTTTGAGTTGAGCAAATATAAAAGGTGGTATCTGAAAAGAGTTAAAAATGTTCCAAATAAACGGGTCTGGGATGAGCTTGTTACTGCACAGACAATAATGCTTCAGCCATATTGCCCTCATGTATGCGAGGAGGTTTGGGAAAAGCTTGGAAAAGGTGGTTACGCATCTGTTGCATCCTGGCCGGAGTACGATGAAAGCAAGATTGAAAAGGATACTGAATGGCTTATTACGCAGTTGATTAATGATATAAACACAGCGAAAAGGCTTGCAAAGATTGATGAGGTTAAAAAGATAAAGGTAATTATGCCTCATTCCTGGAAATATGAGCTTTATGATATGCTTGCAAAGAGCAAAAAGGACAACCCAAAAGAGGCTGTATCAGAGATAATGCAGACGCATTTAAGAGAGCATGGTCAGGAGATTATGAAAATAGCCCCAAAAATAATTAAGGCAGGCTCAGTGCCCCAATACATGGTTAAACAGGAAGAAAAGGCAACAATAAGTGAAGCAAAAGAATTTTTGCAGGATGAGTTTGGCTGTGAGATTGAGCTTTTGGATGCTGAAGAAAGCAGTGAAAAAAAAGCTGGCTCAGCCCAGCCGGGAAAGCCTGCGATTGTTTTGGAATAGCGAAAACTTTTTATACATATAAAGTCAGGAGCTATTAAAAAGAGGTGAATATTATTAAAACAGGTGGCTTTCATAATAAGGGACAGACCCTTTCAATTGACTCGTACCTTGCAATAGGATTGTTTCTTACAACTGTTGTTGCATTTTACAGTTTTATAAGCCTGCAGGGGGCAGAAAGTGAGCTAACAGCAAACAGCGAGGTGCTTGTGCACAGGCTGCGCGAAAATGTAATATTTGAAGACGATTCTCTTAGTGAGGAGGAAGAGGCAAGGCTTGTTGAAATGAATTGTACCGAGATTAAGGAGCTATTTGAGTCAAAGCTTGATATTTGTATATATTTCAGGGATTCAGAAAGAAATGTCGTTCCTTTGACTAACGGGACAATTCATAAATTGGGCGTAGGCTGTGAAGGAGTTGAAATAGGCAATAAAAGCTGCGGAACTATTATTTAGGTGTTAGAATGGGGGAAAAAGAGGCAGATAAAATACAGGTTAGTTTTGACCTTTTTGTGCTTTTTGTTGTTATGGCATTAGGTGTTTTTACCCTTTACAGCCAGGCTGATAATCCAGATACTGTTACCTCGTATGCAACACTTTCAGACATAACCGGAGATGGTGAAATTGATGAGCAAGAAGAAGCTTATCTAAGCTCACTCGATTGTGAAGAGTTAAAAGAGTTACTAGGCACAAATAAGTCAGCGTGCATTTATTTTACTTCAGACGGTGAAAATGTTGAAAAGATAGGTGAGGAGTTATTTGCAGGCTGCGGTGACTGCCCGGTTCCGGAGAAAAGGAGCGGATAATGCGATATAAAAAGGGATATTTTTTTGTGGTGGATGCGGTTATTGCACTTTTTGTACTTGTATTGGGAATAGTCCTTGCTCTATCTTTTTTCAACTATGAAACTCCTGAACGACAGGTTTCGTTTTTATCAAACAACATTATGGAATTTTTGTATACTCACAGGATAAAGGATATAAACAGTGAATATCTGGGGCCAAAGAGGCAGCTCCATAAGGATGAAAACATCACAAACATTGACAACAGGCTGCTGGTTCAGCTGGGAGAGTTTTATTACAGGGCAGAAAACAAAAGTTGTTATTTTTGCAAGCAGCTTATAAGAAACAGCCTCTCAGATGTTTCAGGCGACTTTCTTGCCCAAGGGTATAGTTATGCATTTTATATTGAAGAAGAGCTTATTTACAATGAAACCCGCAAACCCCAGGACGAGGGAACAGTGTTAATACCTTCTAAAACAGTTATCAGCGGAATTTATAATGAAACAGAATTATGGGGGCCTTACAGGGTGGAGGTAAGAACATGGCGCTAGCTAAAAAGGGCATGTTTTTTACATTAATGGCCATGAGTATTATTACCCTTATGCTAGTGGCATTCACGGGCACACATCAACTGGTAAACATTAAGGCATTTGATGTGGCTGAATCTGAATACACAATACTACATCTCTATAAAAGCACCACGGAAAATTATGCAAAGCATGCTTTGCATATGCAGTCTGTACATGCAGTGGAGGCAATGCTTGAATATCTTGAAAATGGAGGAGATATTTCAGATACTCAGAATGCTTTTGAGGAGCTTGTAACCCATGCAACTATTTATGGGTCGGATGCACCAAAAATGGGGGGGAGTACACTTAATGCCCTCTCAAATGATATAGAAGATGAAGGGGCTCGGTTTCTTGGAATACAGGCAGATATTGAAATAGTCAACCCCAGGATTACGCAACACAACCCATGGGAGATAACCACATATGCTGATATTATTATAAATGCCACAAAGGGGAATCTGAGCTATGACTCCAGGAGAACTGTTAATTCAACATTTGCAATTATTGAATATGAAGACCCCCTATACCTGAGATACGGCTATACAAATTATATTGAAACAAGCAGACGCTATGATTATAACATGAGCGCCACCTACGATATGCTGATTAACAGGACATACAGGCATGTGGAGCTTGCGCCAAGCTTTATTATGAGAATTGAAGAGAATTATGATGAGTCAGCATGCTGCGGAATAGAGTCGTTGATAAATTCAACAATGATTACAACATCAGCACATGAAAAGAGAAGCTGGGTTGATCATTTGTTCTGGAGCGGGGAGAGAAGCTGTACAAACGGATATTACCCATTGTACAATTTCACCTGGTTAAGTGAGCAACCTGAATCTTTAGGCTTTAAGCTTGACAGCGAGTACATGAACATATATGGCTTAAATATGTCAGACACATGGAATTATCCACCTCCAGACCCATACTGCGAGCCGAAATAAAAGTGGAAAACATAGTGTTCTTACTTTATATTAGTAATAAAAATTTAAATATGTCGTTAATTGAAAAATCTGTATATGGAGCAGGATATTCTAAAGACCGACGTAGATGAATTTATTGAGTTTGTAAAGGAGAAGGGTAAAGTCTCAATTGAGGAGGCTGCAAAGTCCCTTGGTGTTTCAAAAAGAACTATTGAGGACTGGTCAGATTTCCTTGTTGAGGAAAAGATTCTTGGGATTGAGTACAAATTCACAACACCTTATGTATACATTAACACTGGAGACTCAGGAAGCAGTGAGCTTTCGGAATTTGAGACTAAAGAAAGCTTTTATGAAAAGGCGAAGGCAAAAAAGATCCCTGAGCATCAGATAAAGGTTGCCTGGCTTAAGTATCTGGATAAAAATGAAAATAAGATAAAATCAGTTTTTAAGAAAAAAGCAAAAGAAAGGGGATTGTCTGATAAAAAAATTGAGGAGCTTTGGAAAAAATATTACCACAGCCTGAAGGTGGACTAAAATGGATATTGATGAATTTTTGGAAAAAGAAGCAAAAAGCATGGGGGGCAAAGCCCAGATAATGGATAAGGAGGCCCCACAAAAGCATGATAATGAGAATTTGTTTGACCAGCTTGAAGCTGTAAGAAAACAGCTAAAAGAAAATAATCTTACAAGCGCTCTTCAGGAGTTTGATTACCTCAAATCAAGATACACTGACATGACCAAAAAGCAGCTTAGTGAAAACAGGTATATTTTCAATGAACTTATAAGAATCAACCAGGAAATAATTAAAAGAATTGACAATCAGAGAGGAGAATTTGACAAGAGACAGCAGATGATAAGAAAACTCCATAGTGATGCGACAAACAGGTTCAACCAGGGAGAGTACCAGACAGCATACAAACTCTACATTGAGATTAACGAGATCATAAAAAATATGTCTGATATATTTTCTGAAGAGAAAAACAGGATTAATTATGAATTACTTAGTTTTTCGGCTGCATTATTTCCCAGGCTGCAGCAGCAATCTGACAACGACTTCAGGCAAAAAAAGAATGTGATTTTACAGGAGATTTACAATGCCTACCAACACCTGAAAACCCATAACGGACAGCTGCCTACTGATACTTATGAAAAAATTAACAAGCTCTTTCAGCAACTTCCTGAAGGCCACATATATGAAAAGGCAATTTTATATAATGACATATTAAAGCTTTTCAGAAGCTCTTCATTGAGCGGGGAGACTAATGCACTGGTTCAGCAAATGCTTGAGCAGCAGCAGGGATATGCAAACCAGGTGCTCGCTTCAGAGCAGTCACAGCAACAACCACAGATGTCGTGGGGAAACCAGCAACAGGATTTGCCTGGGCAGATGCCACCACCTCCCTCCAATGAACAGGAAACGCAAGAGCAATACACACAGCAGCAATATCAAGAGGAGCAACAACCCCTAAATGAAAATGCGCAAGAGAATATGCAACAGCAATTTGAGGAAAGCCAAATGCCGTCACCTCCCCCCAATGAGCAGGAGAGCCAGCAATATACACAAGGTACTGGCACAAATAGCGGGGAGCAGTACTCTCAAAACGAGATGCCCTCACCAAATGAGGGGCAATACTCTAATGGGGAACAGTACCAGCCTAATGAGCAAGAAGAGCAATACCAAAATGAGCAGCAAAACCTGTCTATTAATCAGGAAACACAAGAGCAATATGAAACAGCTTCTGAACAATACTCTCAGGGACAAGACAGCATGCCTCCTCCTCCAAATGAGGAAGGAAACCAGGGGAGTAATTGGGAAGAAGACAATAACTCAAGCGGCAGGGAAATGGCGCAGGAGTATTTTGAAAAAGAGCAATCTGAAGAGAATAATCAGGGGGCTTCGGAGAAAAAAAAAGGTGGGCTTTTTAGTAAGCTCCTAAAAAAGAACGAATAGAGGCAGAGTATGAAAAAATCATCCAAAGTGGAGATTAAAGAAAAAGATATTTCTGATGAATGGCTTGATTCATATAAACTTAATGTAAACAATACACTTATTGATGTAAACATTTTTTTCAGGGCAGTAGACCCTGTACCAGTTTATGAAGTAAACATTACAAATATGACAAAAACCACCAAGGTTATTCTTGAAAAGATAAGAGAGGAGTTTATCAGCCAGGTTGGAATAGGAGCAATTGAGATTAGTGAGGGTGGTGGGGTAGAGCAGCTCAAAGAAGAATTCAGAAAAGAGATAATGGTTCTTTTGACAAAATATTTTCCTAATGCTGATGAGAAGACCCATGAAATGCTTATGAATTATGTAATTGAGCAAAACCTTGGCCTTGGTTATCTTGAAATTTTATTAAAAGACAGCATGGTTGAAGAAATTGTTGTAAACAATTCTCAGGAGCCGGTTTGGCTTTACCACAGGACTCACGGGTGGATGAAAACAAACATTGTAGTCCCAACAGAAGGAAGGATTAAGCATTTTTCAACAATGATTGCAAGGGATGTCTCAAAAGAGATTACAAACCTCAATCCGCTTCTGGATGCACATCTTTTAACAGGAGACAGGGTTAATGCAACGTTTTCCCCCATTTCAACTAAAGGCAACACGCTAACAATAAGGAAATTCTCTTCTGTGCCGTGGAATATCACGAGGATGATTAAGAATAAGACTGTTGATTATTATACAGCAGCACTTTTATGGCTGTGCATAGAGTATGAATTGTCAATAATAATTGCCGGGGGAACAGGCTCTGGTAAGACTTCTATGCTAAACACTGTTTCAGGCTTTATCCCTGCTAACCAAAGAATTATTTCTATCGAGGATACAAGAGAGCTTCAGCTTCCGCCACAGCTTCACTGGGTGCCCATGGCAACGCGCTCACCTAACCCTGAAGGAAAGGGCGGCGTGACAATGCTTGACCTCGTGATGAATTCGCTGAGAATGAGGCCAGACAGGATAATTATGGGTGAAATCAGGAGAAAGGAAGAGGCAGAGGTTTTATTTGAAGCCATGCATACAGGCCATAGTGTATACGGGACATTTCACGCAAATACTGCCGAGGAGGTAATAAGCAGACTGAGCAACCCTCCCATTGACCTTCCAAAAAACCTTCTGGGGGCGCTAAATGTCATACTGGTTCAAAACAGGAACAGAAAAGATAACACAAGAAGAATGTTTGAGTTTGCCGAAGTCACATCACAAGGAGATGTTAATACGGTGTACAGGTTTGATGTTGCAGAAAGCAAAGTAAAAAAAGTGGGGGAGTTTAAGGTTATAAATAAGCTTCTTAACCTATATGCAGGGATCTCAGAAGAGCAGCTGGAAAAAGAAATTGACAAAAGGAAAAAAATTATTGAGTGGCTGGTTGAAAATGATATTGAATCCCTTCAAAGAATAGGGCTCATTTTTTCAAAGTTTTACAGGGGGCGCCTTGAGCTTGAAGATAATAAATCCTGACGGGTGGTAATAATTGTTGATTTAATAAGAGCCACAGCAAAATTATTTCCTAATTTGCCCACCGAGCTTAGGATTGCACATCTAAAAGACACGCCCGAAGCGTTTGTAAAAAAAGCTTTAAACGGCGCTTTTTTTATTGGCATTGGAATAACTGTGTTTTTCTTTTTTATGTTCAGCGTGGCCGGAATTAATCTTATATTATTGCTGCCTATACTATTAATATCATCGTTTGTCTCATTTTTTGTGGTAATAAAATCACCCTTAACAACTATAAAAAAAAGGCAAAGAGACCTTGACAAAGAGGTGTTGTTTGCAGGAAGGTTTCTTCTGGTAAAGCTTTATTCAGGAAAACCACTTCTTAATTGCCTTATTGAAGCTTCAAAAGGATACGGCGTTGCAGGGAAATACTTTAAGGAAATTGTGGATGAAATCAACATGGGAAGCTCAATTGAGCAGGCCCTTGAAAACGCAATGAAGTACACTCCGTCTGAAAAATTCAAGAAAATCCTGTTCCAGATAAATAACTCGCTTAAAATTGGCGTTGATGTGACACAATCCCTTGACAGAAAGCTTGACGAAATAGCAAAAGACCAGTTAAATGAGATTAAAAGATACAGTAAAAAGCTTAATACCCTTTCATTATTTTACATGGTGGTTGCAATTGTAATTCCCTCACTGGGTGCGGCAATTATTACGGTTATCGGCTCGCTTGTAGGGCTGTTAAGTGATCAAAGCAGTGCAAGCGCCTTGTTTTACGGTATATGGATACTTTTGTTTATAATCCAGTTTATCTTTATTACTGTGTTTAAAAGCTCCAGAAAGGCGGTGAACATTTAATGAATATCCCATTCACTTACGAATTCGGAAGAGCATTTGTACCTAAAAGACTAAGGCCTAACCTGAGAAAATATTTGTTAAAGGCAGGCATAAACAATGAGCCATACTCATTTTTCGGGCTTATGTTTTACCTGTGCTTTGGTTTTTCTCTCTTTATCTATCTGGTTTATATCCTGCCGCTACTGCAGGATGTCTCACCCATGCTCTCCGGGCTTGTAGCCTTTATCACAATAGTTCTTTTAACTTTTGCACTTGTTGGTATAACTGTTTTGGCAATTTATTTTTTCCTTGACATTAAGATATACCAGCGGACAAAACAGCTTGAAGAGGTGCTTCCTCATTTTTTTGAGGTTCTCTCATCAAACCTTAAAGGTGGGCTGCCCTTTGATAAGGCAATGTGGGGAGCTATCAAGCCTGAATTTGGGATTCTTGCAAACGAGATAGGAATTGCTGCGAAAAAGGTAATGACTGGACATGATATTGAAAATGCATTAATGGAGTTTTCTGATAAATATGACTCACCCATGCTTAAGCGCTCAATTGACCTTTTAGTAGGCGAGCTCCAGGAGGGTGGCTCTGTTGCACCGATAATTGATAAGATTATTGAGAACTTTGAAAAAACTAAAGAGCTAAAAGAAGAAATTTCGGCTTCTGTTTTAGGGTATGTAATATTTATCTCAATTGTTGTAATGGTTATTGCCCCTGCCTTGTTTTCTCTTTCAAAAGGATTGTTTGAGATAATTAAAAGTGTTGTAAATGTTTTGGCTACATCCCTTGGCTCAAGCGATAACCCTATAGGGATGGATATTACTGAAATTAAGCTTGATAAGGAAATATTTGATACCTTTTCCCATGTTTCTCTTTTAATAATTGCGTTTTTTGCATCACTAATTGTATCAATAATCGAGAGAGGAAATATTAAGGGCGGATTAAAATATATTCCGCTTTATATTGTTTCTTCACAATTATTATATCTTGTGCTCTCAAAGATAATTGGCTCTGTCTTTGGAGGAATTGCTTAATAATTACCTGATAAGCCTTCGGTACAGCTCTGAGTTAATTGTTCTGAGAGGAGTTAGGGGAAAGCGGATAATTGTTTTCATAAATGATGAGAAATGATGGATAAGGTAGTTGATGTGACGGAATGCTGGTAGAAATGCCGGGTTTATCAGGCCGGGAATCTTATCAAGAAGCTCAATGTGCTCAAGTCCGATTTTACCGTAATAAAGCTTGCTTAAATCTCCTCCTGCCTTAATATAGTCCTTTAGTTCAAGATAGCCTTTGAGATAGTTGATGTCCTTTGTGCAGGCGCCGGGAAGAGAGGTGTCAGAAAGGCCGCGTTTTGCTCTCAATGTGAGCCTGAATGCAGTGTTGTCTGGAAAATGTTTTTTTAGCTCATTATAGGTTTGCCTGAAAGATGATTTTAGTGCCAGCTCTACTGCAATGACACGCCCGGCATAGACTTTAAGAATGTGGTTGTTGGAGCAGTTGTTCAGCTCTTCATTTAATACAGCAAGGCCTTCTTCAATTTTTAAGTAGCCCGGAAGGCCCCTTTTGAAAAACAGATATGGCTGTTTCTCGCCGTTGTCTGCCCGGGCAACATGTGTTCCAACCTCATGCACAATGAGCCTTTTTAGAAAGTCTCTTGAAAACATTGCATCTTTTTTTATAAGGATTTCTTTTTTTGCAACGTTTACAGCTGCATTTGAAACCATCACCTTTTCCCGCACATCCCAGGGAAAGCCGTATTTGAAAAACGCCACCCTGAAGCGCTTAACAACTTCTCTTGAGGTGTAATACTTTTCTTCATTTTCTGACTCGGTTTTTATAAGCTCTCGTGCTTTTGAAACCAAGGCCTGGTCAGGACTTCCATAAACCCTTTCTGAATATTTGGTAAATAGCTCATTATTCCCCCTGTATTCAAGCAAATAGGTTTTGTCAATGTAGTTTTGTTTAATGTGTTCAAGTATTTTTCCAACAGGGCTGTTGTCGGTTTTTACATTGGCAATTTTCTGCCTTAATTTTTCAAGGTCTTCAGTGTAGGGGGCGTAGGAAAACTGAGGATTGTAGGAGTCATCAGAAAAGAATTTTTCCTTTTCTTCGGCAGTATTGACGGGGTTAATAGCATAAAATGATATTTTCCTGCTTAGATTGTCCAACTCCAGGTCTGCCTTTTTCAATTGGCTGAATAACAAATGAATGTTCATCATTTTTATACAGGTTCTATTTTTATTATATTAATATAGTTTTTACTATATTTAAAGTTTTTGAATTGGCTCCTCAGTCAGAAAATATATAAGAAAAAATTAACCAATTGTTCTGCGAACATCAGTTACTTCAACAGAATTAACGCCTTCAATCTCAGAAATTGTTTTTTCAAGCTCTTCAGTTGAGCCCTTATCCTCATTCATTACAAACATAAGCTTCAGGGCTTTAAGGCCAAAGGCCACAGGCTCTATCTCATGCTTTGTTTCTGTCTCACCCACATAGGACTCAATTTTTTCTGTTGCGCTGTCTTTTAGATTTTCCATATCAACTTCCGGGCTCTCCGGCATAATCTTTAATGTTACTATTACATCTGCCATTTTCATTTACCTCTAGTTTGGACCTTCAAAGCCGCATTCGTGGCACTTGTATCTTGTGCCCAGCTTTCTGCAGTCATAGCACCTTACAATCTCAACATTGCCGCATGCAGGGCAATTAAACCTTGTTGAGCCAATATCATTAGTTATATCCTTTTTGCAAGATGAGCATAAGTATTTTTTATCCGCCATTTGTAAACCTCCTAAATATAATGTCCATCAGGAAAAGAGGGCTCCTTTTAAATGTTATTGTTTTTAAAACTCAAACCATGCGATTATCTGCTTATTCACCATCAGCAACTAAATAATCCTCTGCATAAAATCCTTCTCCGTTTTCAAGAATAAGTGTATAAAATGTTTCTTCAGAAGACCTTTCAGAGTTTTCTTCTATTGTTTCAACAACTTCTTCTCCATCTTTAGTTATTAAAACATCTCCTTTTTTTAATTCAGTTGCTTCTATGTTTTGATAATAATCAGAAACTTTTTTGGCCGTTTCAAATCTTTCGGAACTAGTAACCTTCCAGCCATCTTCAGTCATGAATGGATGATCAGGTGTTGTTTCAAGTTTCTCATTAATAATATAAGTATTTCTGTCTCCTATTTTATGCTCTTCTAAACCAATAACTGCCACAAACTCTTCTTTTTTAAACTCAACAACTGCTATTATCCCGGGGTACCAATGCATGAAAAATCGCATTCAGCACAATATTCTCTATTCCTTACATCAATAATCTCTCCATCATCGCAATATAATTGGGTTTGAGAATTCTCATCCGCACACCCACAACTATAACATGGACCTACTCCTTCAATTGTACCAGGCTTCCAACCACTCCATGTACATCCCCTTATTTCATTATTATCCACATAATCTTTAGTCGCCGCATCCCTGCCATTTGTCGGGTCAGACAAACCCCTTATACGCTGGTAGCCAGCCCAGTTGCCTTCACTTAATACATTATTTAAATTTTGGATTTCGTTAGTCGGGTCAGGGTCGTTACTGTCAACATAATTTTTTGTAGCCGCATCCTGTGCATTTGTTGGATCTGAAAGGGAGCTTATAAGGTAGTTATTCATATCAACATCGCTTGTTGCATCAAGGCCGTAGGATTTATCTGATTCATCAATAATATCATTTTGATTATCATCAACAGAAGTAGTATCACTCTCACTCTTTGCAATCTGCTGGAGTGGATGCCAGGCGTCGTTTATATTAACATCAGCAGCATTACCTAGCATAAAGAGCCCAAGGAAGCTAATTGCAACCATTAGAATTACAAAATGCTTTTTTTCAATATGAATATGGATATCCATTTTAACACTCTTTTTTAAATAATTAGGGGATTGGTTGTATATAAAGATTTTGATTAATATATGGGCAGGGTTACACATTGACCTGGGCAAGACCGAAAACTTTAAATATTAGTTTAGTTTCTATATGTTTACCTTAAATCAAC
>JBMCCQ010000002.1:0-44301 GCA_048618745.1 Candidatus Nanoarchaeia archaeon | reverse complement strand
CTTTCTAAAATACGGCGAAAACTTTAAAAACGACTTCAATTTTGTTTATGTTTATATTGGGGTTTAAGTAGTATCCCTTATTCTGGTGTAACACATGAAAAAAGTAATGCTAATATATCCTCCCGGAGAGAAATTCCAGCGGGGTGAGGAAAGGTGCCAGGCGAATGTGGAGGCATCAACATCCACCGCCGTAAGGGCCTGTAACGACCTTGGTTACTGCTCAGCAGAATTAAAGAAGGCCGGGCATAAAGTTTTTTTGAGAGATTACCAAACAGAAGGGGCTAGCAGGGAGGACCTCGAGACAGATTTTAATGAATTTAACCCGGATGTGGTTTTTATTAGCACTACAAATGCTACTATCTTTGATGATATTGAAACTATTAACATCCTTAAAGGAAAAAAGCAGGAATGTGTCTTCATTTTAAAAGGTGCAATGTTTTTTGATATTAGAAAGGAGCTACTTAGGAAACTCCCATTAGAAAATGTTGATATAATTATCGGAGGCGAGCCAGAATTTATTATTGCGGACTTAATAGATTCTTATTTTGGCAATGAAAGTCTTGAACATATTAATGGTATATTTTATAAAGACAAAAAATGGAACAAGACAAAATTTACGGAATTTGAATGTGATCTGGACAAACTCGAATTTCCTGACAGGGACGCAATGAAAAATGAATTGTATACCCGCCCAGATACAAATGAACCAATGGCCACCATTGTCACCTCCAGAGGCTGTCCTGCTTCATGTATATATTGCCTTACACCTTTTGTCTCAGGCAAAAAGGTGAGGCGCAGGAGTCCAGGAAATATTGTAAATGAAATCAAAGAATGTTATGAAAAGCATGGTATCAAGAATTTTTTCTTTCGCTCGGATACCTTTACCTTAGAGCGTGAATGGGTGGAAAAGATTTGCGATAAGATCATTACAGAGGGTTTGCATAAAAAAATATCGTGGGTTGCAAACTCACGCACTAAGCCAATTGAAAAGTCCACTCTTGAGATTATGAAAATGGCCGGATGCTGGCTTATTGCCTTTGGAATTGAGTCAGGAAGCCCTGAAACCCTTGAGAAAATAAAAAAATACACAACTGTTGAGGATAATAAAAAGGCTGTTCGGCTTGCCGAAAATGCTGGCCTTAAAACCTTTGGATTTTATATGATTGGTTTTCCCTGGGAGCACTCAAAGCATCTTCAGGAAACAAAAAGGCATATGTTTGAGCTTAATACTGATTTTGTTGAAATGCATCTTGCCATACCTTATACAGGCACTGAGCTTTATGATATTGCTAAAGAAAACGGACTTATTTCCAGGCCAGCCTGGGGAATGGATTATTTTTCATCCCCTGCTGTTGCAACGAAATACCTCTCAAGGGAATTTATAGAAAAGTTCAGGAAAAGGGCGTTACTGCGATACCATTTAAGGCCCGAATATGTATACACAAGAGCATTTGAGGCTATAAAAGAGCCTTCAAAATTTAAAGGGTATGCCAGCCACGGCATAAGGCTTTTAAAGAATTTTTTTTAGTAATTTCTACCATAATGGTTTTCTTCAGCTAGCATTTCAAGGGCCTTTACTTTTTCAGCAACCCTGAGAAATTCCTGCAGCGCCATCCTTTTTTTAATAGGCACATTAAGGCTTAATCCCTCACCTAAATCAATAATTATTCCTTCGCTAGTTTGCATTGGTGCTTCCTCCCTTTGTACTCTGACATCCTGGCCCAGGTTAGATGCTTTTGGAGCAGGTGGTACGGGGGGTTTTGGTGCTGCCTGATTTTCATTCATCTTAAATTCCTCCTTTTTTGGGGGGGCTTGCTGCTCATTAATTGAATCCTGGATATGCAACTTTCCCATTAAGTCTTTTATCATTAAGCCCCACCATACTAATTTTTATTTAAAAATTCATATATAAAATTTATTTTTCATTCGAAAATGATTACATCTATGTCCTTGCATTTATGTATTTTTTAATTTCAGAGACTTCCTCGTAAATCCTGTGCTTGTCAACAATATAGCCTTCAAGGGCGTTATACACCTTAGTAATTTCTGCAAGAAGCTTTTTGGCTGTTTTGTAATCCTCTTCTGCAAGACAGGACATTACTTCGTTAATCATTTTATAGATGTGCTCTTTTTTTTCTTCGTTTGTAAGTTTAGAGGGGTCAATTTTTATTTCCTGACTGCTTTGATGGTCGTCAATTTTTTTTAGAAGCTCCTGGATATCTTCCTTTGAATCTTCTTTACCTGTTCCCTGCTTAGGTTGTTCATCATTTTCTTCCCCTGATTCTTCCTGTGAATTCTCAGTTTCCTTTTGTTCCTGATTTATATTTTGTTCATCCTGATTATACACATCTTCCATTGTTTCTTCACCTGGCTTTTCCTGTGACTCCTTGGTTTCTTTTTGCTCATTTTCATTTGAGTTTTGCTCATACCGGTTATAGACATCTTCTATAGTTTCCCCGCTAGTTTCTTCCTGAGGCTCTTCGCTTTCTCTTTGCTCTATTTGATTAGGTTTTTTACTCCCGGAGTCTTTTTCAATTTTTTGAGAAGCAGTTTCGTCAGTTTTTTTTGTTTTCAGTTTTTCAAGCTGGTTTTCAAGTTTAGTTGTTGATTCATCCAAATCCTTTTGTAAGGTATTTTCAATATTCTTATTTTCTTCGCTTATTTGTTTTTTCAAGCTTATCTCCAATTCATTTAATTTTTGCTCAAGCCATTGCCTGTGTGATTTTATATATTCCAATAGCTCTTCGTTACTTAGCTTATTTTCCTTTTCCCTGATTAATTTATCATATTGTTTTTCAAGCTCGTCTTTTATAGAATTATAAAGTTCATTCTTTAAATTCTCCTGAAGTGAATTTGCATCCTGGTTTTGTTGGCTGTTTTCCTGCATTTGAGAGCCTCCTTTTGTATTATTTTTAGTATGTATATCTTTTCCGTCTTTTAGTTTTTCAGCGCTTTCATTAAGTTCCTTATTAAGCTCGTTTTCCTCTTTTTTTAATTCTTTTATCTCAGCTGACAACCTGTCTTCTTCACCAGATAGATTTTGTTTTCGCCTTCTTAGCTCTTCTTTTCTTTTTTCAATTTCCCTGATGCGCATCTCAAGCCTGTTGAACTCTTCCATAAGTTTTTTTCTTTTTTTGGTTATGTATTCAACCAATCCATTATCCTGTTTTACAGGCTCTTTAAGAGGGGCAGCATTTTGCAGGTTATTATTTTTATAATTTTGCCCGAGTTTCAAAAAAGAAACGTTGCCCTGCAAGGGTTTGCCTTTAATCAGACTGTCATTCATTTTTATCTATTTGTTTCTCCTGTTCAGATAAGCTTTTTTCCATAATTGAGACATGGCGTCTTCGCCATTCAACCTCATTTTCGAGTTTTTCAAGCTCATTGAGCTCTTTTTGAAGATGCTGGTGTCTCTCCTCCATTGTTTCTGATAACCTGGAGATGCTTTCGTTATGCTCCTTTTCCAGAGACTCCATTTTCCTTGTAAGGTAGGACACCCTGTTGTCAATATTTTCAATGGTTGCTGCCAGGTTATAAATCATTTGGTTAAGATTCCTGAGTTCTTTTGAATTTTCCTCAATCTTTTCAAGATGTTGTGTGTTTTGGTAAGGCTGCGGCTGAAATTCTTTTTGTACATTGTATCTTTTTTCAGGATTTACCATGGCTTTTCTTTTATACGCATCGTCTTCAAGATATTTAATCTCTTCGGCAAGAGTGTAAATGAACTCATCCTTATTACTGGTCTCAGAAAGCCTGGCAGCAATGGAGGGCTCCTGCAGAGTGTTTTGTACCCAGTCAGCAAAGTCATTTTTGTAAGCATTTACATGATTGTAAAAAACATTATCAGGCATACTTAGAACTTCCTCGTAGAGCTCCATTAAGTTACTGACCTCATTTCCCGACTGCAATGTAAACCTTTTATTAGATGGAAGCTCAATAAAGAGACTGCGAAGTCTTCTTGTTTTGGATGATGGCTTATTTTCTTGTTCAAATTGTCTGGGAGTAACGCCGTTTTCCTGTCTATTGTCATCTTCATCATTGTGCTTTTTCAAAAGCTCCTGTAATGTGGGTTTACCCATTTTACATCTCAGCCAGCTTCTGGTCTGTCTCCAATTGTTGAACCCCGTATTTTACCTGATTTTTTTCAGGATTATCATCAGAGATACGGGGGTATAAGGATTTAAGCCTTGAAATAAGACCTCTAACTTGAGGGATATTTCCCTGCTTTAGGTAATTATAGGCCTCTTCAATTAATTCATTGCAACTATCAATAATATTTGCATCTTCTTCGGGGGAATTTTTTACAGGCTCATTGTTTTCTGCTTCTTCATTTGTTTGTTCTTTTGGTTTTGTATTTTCTTTTGTGGGTTGAGTTTCAACTTGTTCTTTGGAAGTATCTTCTTGGGGGTTGTCATTTATTTCCTTTTCTTGTTCCCTGTTTTGCTTACTCTCTTCACTTGCCTCTTCAGGAGCTTTACCTTCTCTAAGTTTATTAAGTTTTGAATATTCCTCTTTTACACTTTCACGTAAATGCTCATAAGTTTGCTTGAGGCTTTTAATTGTGTCTGCATACTTGGAAGCCTTTTTAACAATCTCCATTGCTTCATTAATCTTTTTTTCCTTTTCTTGCAGGCTACTTGCCTTTTGGTTTATTTCCTCAAGCTTTTTGTTATATTGCTCACGGAGTTCCTGAAGCTTTTGCTCCTTTTGGGAGAGTTCACTTTCTCTTTTGCTTAGCTCAAGTCTTTTATCCCTGGCTTTTTTCTCCTTTTCATCTAGTTCTTTTTTCTTGTCTTCGATTTCCTTTTTCTTTTCCTCTTCCACTTCTTTTCTCTTTTGTTCAATCTCCTCTTTTTGCTGGTTTAGGTTTTCTTCTTTTCTTTTTAACTCCTGCTCTTTTTTATTAAGCTCTTCTTCCCTCGCTTTTCTTTGTTTCTCCATATCCATTTCTTTATTTTTTAGCTTAGTCATGCCAGTTGAGAGGGACTCTTTTAGATTTTTAAGGTGTGACTCGAGTTCTTTAATCTTTTCAAAGCGCTCTTTTGCTTGTTTTTCCTGTTTTGAAATAGAATCTTCGCGGTTAATGAGTTTCTCCTCTTTTTCAGACACCGATTTTTCCTTATTTTCAAGCTCTTTGTTTAGCTGTTCAATTTTTTTCTCATATTCCTGAAGTTCTTTTTTCTTTTCTTCAGCTGCTTTCTTCTCACGCTGCAGCTCTTTATTTTCCTTTTCAATTTTTTCTACAACGTTTGAAACAGAATTCTCCTTTTTTGCAAGCTCCTTTTTATCTTCCTGAAGCTGTTTGTGGTTCTGCATGTTGGCAATTTCTTCCCTGCGCAGAATTTCAATATTTTTATTTAGCTCTTCTTTTCTCTTTTCAATTTCTTCTACTTTTTTTACAATGGCTTCTTCTTCATCCCTTAGGCGTTTAAGCATTTCTTCATTATCCTTTTCTTTTTGTTTTATCTTTTCATCCTTCTCGTTTAGCTCATTTTCTTTTTTTTCTGCTTTTTGTTCTTTGTCAAGAATCAGGTTTTCTCTTTGGTAAAGCTCCTTTTCTCTGTCATTTAGCCATTTCAGAAGGGCTTCAAGATCAGCTTTTTTCAACTCTTCTATTTGTCCAGCTGTTATTGCATCTGAGGATTTAACTTTTCTTTTTAGCCGATTGAGTCCGTCCTCGATAAATTTATAATCATCTCTTATTTCTTTGTTATCTTGAGCCTCTTTTGAATAATCGCCTGCCATTTATACCCCTTTTTAAAAACAATCAATCCCACCTTTAATAATATAAAATATTGATTTGTAAAAATAACCATATTATCTTTTATAAAGTTTTGTTGTATCTGTATAATGAATAATTATTATGTAAAGATATGGGAGATTGCGTTTTTTGAGCAAATTAAAATCCGAAAGATTTTAATAGAAGTTGCTGTTTGAGGTTTGATTACTACTCTAAAATAAAACAACTATGATGTGAAGAAAATGGCTTTAAGACATCCCGAAGGTATGCATGAGTTGGTATATTTTACTAACAGAACTCTTGAGAATAACGGCAAACTGAAAGCCTGGGCGTACAGGTTGGAGTGTCCTGAATGCAAAGAGGGTACAATGGGTAAACCTGTAGAGAAAGGGAAAATCAAGAGGAGGGCTACCGAATATGTATGTGGCCAGTGTGGTTATAAGGAAGAGAAAAAGGAGCATGAACCGAAACTTACTGTAGAAATAGCATATACGTGTCCGCATTGCGGACATTCAGGAGAAACCACAACAGAGTATAAAAGAAGAACTTTTAAGGGTGTTCCCGCTTATGTGTTTGTTTGTGAAAATTGCAAGGAAAAAATCGGGATCACTAAGAAAATGAAATAAAAAAGAGGGACTACAATAAGCATAACAGAGAGGATAATTATGAGAAGAATATGTGTAATAAATCAAAAGGGCGGCGTAGGGAAAACTACAACTGCTGTAAATCTTGCAGCCGGTCTGTCAAGAAAAGGGAAAAGTGTTTTGCTGGTAGACCTTGACCCACAAGGAAATGCAACATTTAGTCTGCAGTCCATAAGTGCTTATGATTTGTATGATTTCCTTACAAGTGAAGTTGAAATCAAGGAGTGTGTAACAAACTTGGGGAAAAACCTTGATTTGCTTGGTGCTAAGGAAAGTCTTGTGGAGATTGAGACAGAGATGGCTAAAACGCAGTCAAACCTGAATAAATTTGCAAAGAAACTGAAAGGTATTAGTGGTTATGATTATGTAGTTGTTGATTGCTCTCCAATGATGGGTCCGCTAAGCGACTTAGCAATTCTTTCAACAGATGAGGCTGTTGTGCCGACTTCTACTGATGTGCTCGGTCTGCGCGGCACCAGTAATACCCTGAAAATGATTGAGAAAACAAATAAGAGATTTGGTCATACTTTAAAAGTTACAAAAATTGTACCTACACTTTTTGACAAAAGAAACAGGGTTTGCAAAAAGACACTGGAGATAATGAACAACATTTATTATGATATAATCTCGGAGCCAATACGTGTGAATGCTAGATTGAAGGAAGCGCCCGAAAGGCATATGTCCATATTCAGGTATGCCAAGGGAAGCAGAGGTGCCGAGGATTATAATAAGCTTGTGCTTAATGTTTTAAATGATGAGAAGCATCAAAGCAAGATTACCAAAGAAAACAGTGTTGCAGCATTAACATAATACTTTTTTATTTTGTATTAGATTAAATTTATATTATTTTTTCTACAATCTCGCAGGCTTTACACACCTTAGCAGAGGAAGGTTCTCCGCATTTTTCACATAAGCCAATTTCAGGAATTTTGGAAAGCTCAATATAACCTTTCATGGTTTGCTGGAAATGAAGAATATTATATTTTATGGAAGGGTTTCTTTTTTCAAAGTTGTTGAGCATTTCCTTAAAGTCATGCCTGTAAGATGATTTTGTGTAGGGACATTGAGAATAATTGACATGCAGCTTTATAGTTTTGGCATACTTTTTGAGATCACTTTCTGAGACAAAAAAGAGTGGCTTAATTCTTCTTACAAATTTATTATTGTCAATAATACCTGGTGCCGGCCCTTGTCGTGCCCCCAATTTGAAATCATTTCGGAAAACATTCATAACAAAGGCCTGTGCTTCATCGTCCAGGTTGTGGCCCGTTGCAATAACATCGTATTCAAATTCTCTGGCTGCCTTATTCATAAGATACCTTTTAAGAATGCCGCAAATCATACAGTATGAATAGGAATATCCGTTTTTTAGGAGAGTCTCCCTTATTTTTCTAAGACTTTTGCCAAATTCTTCTTTAAATGATAGTTTCCGAAACGGGATGTCAAGGATTTTACAATTATTTTCTACATTTGCGGCATTTGTTTTGGCATATTCACCTATCCCATGGTCGATTAATAAAGCCTCAACTCTATACCCTAATTTGTTTAGTATATGAAGGCAGGAGACACTGTCCTTCCCGCCCGAAACTGCCACAGCACACCTTTCATTTTTTTTTAACAGAGTGTATTTTTTTATGGTCTGGCGAACTTTTTTTTCAATTTGCTCACAAAATGTCTTATTTCCCATTTTAAACTGAAATACTATGCGGCTCCGGCTTGCTTTCCTGTGCAATACTTGAGCCAATACCTTCTCCCATAGAAAAAGCGTGGTTTTGTACAGCTCCCATTAAAATGTCAGTAAAAGAGGGTTGTTTTGTATACTTAATCTTGTTTGCGGATATTCCCTGTTCTTTCTCAATAAATGTTATTGCATCCTTTTCTCCGCCAAATTCATCAATGAGCTCAAGTTCCTTTGCCTCAAGGCCTGTCCAGAACAATCCTGTGGAAACCTTTTTTATCTGCTCCTCATCCATATCTCTGTTTTCTTTAACTTCCTGTATAAATATTTCATGAAGGACGTCGAGCTTCTTTTGGAAAATTTTCTTTTCCTCTTGTGTCATCTCTTTAAATGGTGAACCTATGTCTTTGTACTCGCCTGAAACCAGCCTTCTATAACTAACATTATGCTCTTTAATAAACTCATCAAATCCAAGATGGGCAGAAGTTACTCCTATACTTCCTACAAGGGACATTTTGTTTGCAAATATTTGGTCACATGCGGAGGCTATCCAGTAACCACCACTTGCCCCAACATCCCTTATGACTGCCACAGTTGTTTTATTTGTGGATTTTATTGCCGAGGCAATTTCATCTGTTGCGACAGGGCTTCCTCCTTGTGAATTAACCTTAATGAGGATGGCTTTTACGGTCCTGTCATTTGCTGCCTTTTCTATGTAGTTTCTGATTTCATTGCTGGAGGCAACATCCCCACCTAATACTGAATTTGGAGTCTGCGTTTGTATAATTCCGTTTACTTCAATAATTGCAACATTTCCTGTGCTTAAACTTCCGGCAGAGTCACTATTGAATAAGGCTGCCAAAAATAACATTACTACTACAAAAACCACAATTAATCCTACTCCCACAAAAGCCAGAATGGCCAATGTTGTTTTATTGTTGTGCTCTTTTTTTTCTTTCATTTTTGTATTCTTTATCCTTCTAAAATATCACAATTATTGGGCTTTTAAATATTTTTTTAATTTTGACATTGCTTTTGTATCTCTTCATTCTGGCAAAAATTATCGCAGCATACCTGTATTTTGTGTTTTCTTGCCGGAGTATGGTTTCCTAGGTTTATGGGTATTACTGTTTCTTTGCTTTTGCCTTCAATTTTAAACAAGTCATTTTCATTTAAATTAGCTGTTGCCTGCCTGTCTACTATAATATTGCAATTATTAGGCATATTTTTATTGTTTAAAAGCAGCTTTAAAATGAGATATTCCTTCTCTCTATCGCACAGCGTTTCATTTGTAAAGCTCCTATTTGAGATATGCGCGTATTTTTGGGCCGTGCTTCTGTCGTAATATGTAATTTCTTGTATATTAAAAATACCATTTGATATGTTGTTTTTGAGCGGGCTGTCTTCGGATTCAGTTTCAGAGAAATTTTTAACAAGACTTGTGCTTCCTATAGTAAGGGAGTAAACAAGTATGGCAATTGAACCACCTAATATAATGATTATCATAAAGAAGATTATTTTGTTTAGGCCACCTTGCTTCTTTCTTAAACGCATCTTAAATTACGGAAAATCACTAATATATAAATTAAATTATTAATTGTTACCACTCAACAATACTTAAACAATCGAAAAATTTAAATAATAGTATTGTTTACTCAAAAGTAGAAACTAACAAACTTTACTAATCACCTCTTTTTCCCGCGCAGGTGCACTCTTCGGGGTGCATCTGCAAGGGTTTTTAATCCCTTTTAATTCTTATCTTTACTGAGTTGTCTTTGGACGTGGGTTTGTTAAATAAGGGATAGAAGGAAAACATAAGGATTGCCCCAAAAATTGCTCCTACAAGAAAATATGCTGTAACCTCGTAATTTATATAAAAATTTAAGCGGGGTTTTGACTCAATATCTTTAAAATAAAGGTCTAGTTTGCTTAGTTCAATTGCATATTCAGCATACATCAGTGCTGAAAATGGGTCAGATTCCCTGAGGGATTTAGCGTACTCGTAATAGCTGTAGCCTAAAATAGGGAATATATCATTTTCCTGCTGCCTTTTAATAATTTCTTCAATTAATCGAAGTTTTATATCTATATAATCTGAAGCACTTTTTTTTGTAAGGCCTATTGAGCCAAGCAATAAATCAGCCTCAGCTTTTGCCTTGCTTGCTCTAAAGAGACACAGCTCGTATTCACTTGAGGCCTTATCCTGGTAGGCCTGGTCAAGCATTTCTCTTGTCTCAACCATACCTGACGGAAGATATAGGGAGGCATATTGAAGCCTTTCTTCAGCTTCTGAAAGTTTCTGAATGCAGGAGGACTTTAAGGTTTCTTCGTTAATTTCAAAGACTTTACCGCTTCTTTTCATAAACTTGTACCAAAGCTTTGCACTTTTTAATCTTTCATTAGCATAAGCAAGATTGTTAAGGGCATTTTCTGTTTGGTTTTGGTTAAGATTTTGCTGCGATGTATTCAGATAATTTGATGCTTCAAGCAGTCTTTCTTTTACTATCATGTATGTTTGAAGATCATTAATAGTACTTTTAGTGTCCCCACTGACTTTGTCATTTACTTGTGTCAGGTTGGAGCTGAGTGACTTAATCTCTTCCTCAATATCTTCGGAGGTGAGATTTTTTCGCAGAAACGCAAGATATCCAAGACGCAGATTCGCTCCAAAACAAAAACTTGCTGAAGAATATAATGCATTGTTTTCAAGTGCTGATTTTGCACGTTGTGACAGATTGAGAGCGGAAGAATATTCTGAACTATTTTTTTGAGTGGTATTGTTAAGAAGCTTTTCTGTCCGCGCGCAAAGTCCATCGTTAATCTCCTGCATAATATTTGAGTAGGTCTTATCAGCGTTGATTTCAATTCTTTCCCTTTCAAATTTTTTGCCGGTGAATTCATAGACTACTTCATCCAAAGTTGTTACTTCAACTATTTCGATTCCTTTTTCTTTTGCCAGCTCTGTGATGTTTTCTTCCTGTTCACCCGTATTGTTTATGTTCCAGACTGCAGTGTTATTTTTTGACATCCCCTGTTCCATGGCCCCTTTAGGCACAAGCACTTTATTCAGGCCACTATCTGATGCTGCTTCCAATTTTTGGGAAATTCCCCCAACAAGACCTATAAAACCTCCAGGATTAATGGTTCCGGTAATAGACGCATCCTCGTCGAGGTCCCAGTTTTTAAGTGTTGCTATAGTAAGCATTGTAAGAGAAGCTCCTGCGCTTGGCCCGCCTATAATAACTGAGTCTGACCTTATTCTGTAATAGAAGTCATAACGAGAGCAGTCTACCTTATCCAGATAGTCACAAGCAACTTCTTTTGCAAATCTTATGGATATTTGCGTGTCAAGTTGTGTAAGAGGGACGGTGTCCATGTAGACGTTCCCATCTCCTCTTTTTATTTCAAGATGCAAGTCTGCGGTATCCCCCTTTAGTTTTTCATCTTCACCTGTAATTGCAAGAAGTGTCATATGCGCCTCTCTACCCGACACTAATAAAGGCGTTCCGGCAGATATTAGGAGCAAAACAAGTAGTAAGCCGAATATTTTAGGTTTCATCAAATGAGTTAAAAAAACGGGAGTTTAAAAAAGTTTGGGATTTAAAGTTGTGTCGGAATATCAACAAATTTGGTTTTAAGGTTGAATTTATTTTCCAAAATCTGCGCTAATGCTTTTACACCTACTGTCTCTGTTGCATGATGGCCGGCAAAAATCACATTTATTCCAGAATCATATGCGTCATTATAAATATCAGTTTGCTCACCAGTTATGTATAAATCTACTTTTTTTTCAGCTGCTTCCCTGAAAGCCTTCTGACCTCCTCCGCCGCTACATATACCCACTTTTGATACTTTTTTGCTGCGATTTTCCAAAACTTTTGCAGTAGTGTTTAGACTTTTTTCAAGCAGTTCAGCCAGTTCATTTACCATTTTTGGGTCATTTAACTCTCCAATATATCCAATTTTTGTCCCTTCAATTTCCACAAACTCGTCTGTAATCCGTGCGCCAATAAGTTTTGCAAGCTCGGCATTGTTTCCGGAGTCTTTATGCTTATCAAGGGGAAGGTGAGCTGCATAAAGGCTTATGTTATTTTCAAATAAAATTTTCAATCTTTTTTTCATTATTCCCCTTATGCTTGGATTACTTCCATTCCAGAAGATGCCGTGATGAACCACAATCATGTCAGCCTCTTCTTCAACTGCTTTTTCAAAAGCCATTAACCCACTATCAACTGCAAAAAGTATCTTATTTACTTTAGAGGTGCCTTCAAACTGGAGGCCATTAAAGGATGAATCCCTGAAGCTGTCAATCTCAAGATAATTGTTCAGAAACTCAACAATCTCGTTTAATTCAGTCATACTATCTTGAAATGACATCCCCCTTTAAATATTTAACTCACACTCAAGTCAATTTTGTCATGTGCCTGTATTATTAGGGATTTTTTTAGATGGTCTGTATAAATTCTGGTATTTTGAACCATGTGTTTTCTTAGGCTTGGCGATTTATAATGTGGTATTCCCAGAAGTACGAGGTCGGTATTCTTGCTGAATTCATAGATTATTGAATCCATAGTGTCATCTTTCCTGTATATTAACTGGACCTTGACATTACGTAGGCGGGCTTTCTCAATTATACCATGTAGCAATTTATAGGTAGCTTTGTATTCTCTTTTTTTTCTCACTACTTTTAGGACACGTATAATCGGTTGGTTATTCTGCCATTCCGGAGATGTTGATATAAGGTGAGCCAATAGTAACATAAAATTTCCATTATCTGGCTTATTCCACCACACATCAATTGTTTTGTTATCACCCATGTAAGATTGCTCCCTGTAAACTATTACGTTTTTTTTTAGCTGCCGTATTTCGTAAATCAGGTTATGCAGGCTAAAAATCTCGTTAAAATCAAACATAACTGTATTAAAAGGCAAGTGTCCTGCGCTTTCGCTTTGAATAATATCCCTAATAGATTCAGGGAAATCTCTTGTGATAATAACTCTTGGAAAAATGTTTACATTGGTTTTGTCTGTGTATTGCCTGATTTCTTGAAGAACCTCTTCTCTTTTGCGCGCCTTTTCTCTAATCCTTCCTTTTATGAACAGGTAAAAATTGCTGACTGTTTTATTTGAGCATATCCAGTTTAAAAGTTTAAGCATCGGTAACATGGTCTTTTTCCTGGTTGAAACTGCGACAACTATAGGCCTGTAGTTTTTTTTACTGTTCTCTGAATTCCCTGTTGACTTAAGGCTGTCTTTTAAAAGTTGAAACTGCAGGCCTTTCCACAGGCCTTCTACCTGTGTACTATCTTTTTTTGTCCATTTGTAAATTACTATCTGAAGAAAGATTACAAAGATTCCAATATAAAAATTGAAAAAGAACATAGCTAAGTAACAGGTTAACATCCCGATAAAAGGTACAAGTGCCGGGTAGTCAAAACTGGGCCTGTAACTGGGATTTTTACTTATTTTTTCAAGAAACGCAGCCGTGTTTACCCAGCCGTAAACAGACAGGAAAAAAATGGTTAAAATAACTGAAATTTTTTCAAGGCCGCCCGCGAATAAAAAAATAAAGCCTATTAATGCTGTGAATATTATAGCAATCCTTGGCTCCTGTGTATCATTGCCAATGGATTTTCCAAGAAAGGAAAATTTTCTTCCAAATAGCCTGTCTTTTACCATAGCCCTTAAAGTTCGCGGAGCAGCCATAAAAAGACTTAAAGCAGAGGAGGAGGTTGCAGCAAGCACCCCTAATATTACCAGGGGGGCAAACAATGCAATTTTTTCTACTATGTATTTATCGTTTAAAAGTAATGAAGCTGGGGCAGAAAGACTAAGTTTAAATGCAAGAAGTATATATATTATAACAGTAAAGCCAATTGCACAAAATGTTCCAATTATAAGGCTTTTTGAAGGATTTTTGAGGTCCCCGCTCATCCCTATGCCTGCACTGATTCCGGTAACTGCCGGGAAAAACATTGCAAAACCCACCCAGAAAGGCAAAGTTTCTACTTGCTGAATAGAGCCTGTGCTTACTCCAGGGCCAAAAAGGATTGAAAGAATTGAAATTATTATTATTACAAATATTAGTATCTGGAATCTTATTACCTGTTTTGCTCCCCTGAATGCCAATAACCCAAATATTATAAACGAGGCAACTGATACAATAATCGCGGGCAGTATAATATCAAATCTGGATAAAATCCCTGCGACTGCCCTTGCAAAGGCAACAGAATAAAACGCGATTGATACCGTCTGGGCAAGATATAGTAGTATTCCGGTGCTGCCTCCAAATCCCAACCCAAGGCTTCTTGAGATAATATAATACAGGCCACCCCCCTTTACTTCAATGTTGCTTGCAATCCCGGCCATTGAAACTGCTGTTGTAAGGGTAATGAGGTGAGCGAGTGCTATAATAATTATGCTTTTTGTAAGCCCCACCCCTGCTACAACTTGAGGGGTGATATAATACATTACAGCTCCTAGAATTGCCAATGCACTTGGTACAAAAACACCTGAAAAGGTTCCAAACCTGTTCTTTTCTTTTAACATTCCTGTTTAATTTCAGTACATTGTATATTTATAAGTATTTCTGTTTATTTTAGTAGCTGAAACAGGATGGTTATTATATTGCGGTTAATAAGTTTTTTAAAGATACGCTTTTTTCGTTAATTATATGTGTGGAAATGTGCTCGATATAAGTAACCTCACGTTGAAACTGGGGGGCAAAAAAATTTTGAATAACATTAATGTATCATTTAAGGATAATTTTATCTATGCAATTGTCGGGAGTAATGGGGCGGGCAAAAGCACCCTGGCAGGAACAATTATGGGAAGGCATGGATATAAAAATTATTCAGGGGATATTATCCTGGAAGGAAAATCTCTGAACAGCATGGGTGTGGATGAGAGAGCTAAACTTGGAATTACTTTGGCCTGGCAGGAACCGGCTCGCTTTGAGGGGTTAAAAATAGAAGATTTTTTGAAGGCTTCAGACAGGGAGCTTGATGATAAGGGGATTGATAAGCTTCTGGAAAGTGTTAGCTTAAAGCCTGGGAGCTATAAAGAGAGACCGCTGGACAGAGCACTTAGCGGGGGCGAGCGAAAAAAACTTGAGCTTGCATCCATTTTGGCAATGAAACCCAAATTTGTGATGCTTGATGAGCCTGATTCAGGAATAGATGTTGCTTCTCTAGAAAATATTTTCCAGGCAATTAAAGAGTTAAAAAATATTGGCTCAACTGTTGTACTGATTACTCACAGCTCTGCTGTTCTAAGGCATGCAGAGCACGCGTTTTTAATGTGCTGTGGGCGTATTGTAGAACAGGGTGAGGTAGGCAAGGTACTCCCTTATTTTGAGGAGAAATGTATTCCATGCGACCACGCAGATGCTTATGAATTAAATGGTGATAAGAGTGACAACTAATGAATTGTTTAAGGAGGCTCATATTAATCCCGGAAAAGATAAAGAGACAGCATTCTTGGCAATTAACCACGACCAGGTGCTTGACAGCAATACTGTAGATGGTCTGAAAGTGCAAACAGAACAGATTAAAAACGGAGTAAAAATAAAAGTTGTAGTGGAAGAAGGGGTTGTAATAGGAAAACCTGTTCATATGTGCTTTGGGATGCTGCACCAAAAAGGAGTACAAAAAATTGACATAGACTTTCATATGAAAAAAAATTCTAAAATATCTGTTCTGGCTCATTGTGTTTTCCCAAGTGGGGACGGTGTCCAGCATATAATGGATGGGAAAATCAATCTTGAGGAAGGTGCTCATTATAGCTACTTTGAAAAGCATATCCATGGGAGTACGGGGGGCGTAGAGGTCTATCCAAAAGCCGTTGTGAATGTTGGAAAAAATGCTAGATTTACTACGGACTTTGAGCTTGTCAAGGGAAGGGTTGGTCTAATTGATATGGATTATGAAACAAATGGCGCTAGGAATTCCACAATTGAGATGACTGCCAAAATAAGCGGCAGAGAGGATGACAGGATAAAAATACGTGAAGTAGCCCACCTTAAAGGTGAAAATTCAAAGGGTGCGCTTACTTCAAGGATTGCTGTTATTGGTAAGGCAAAAGCGCAAGTTTATAATGAGTTAACAGCCTCTGCTAAAAATGCAAGAGGTCATGTTGATTGTAAGGAAATTATGAAGGATGAGGCTGTGGCCAGGGCTGTGCCGGTAGTTGAGGTAAAGCATCCAAAGGCCCATGTAACCCATGAGGCGGCAATTGGTGGTGTTGATAACAAGCAGCTTGAAACACTAATGAGTAGGGGATTAAGCGAAGATGAGGCTACAGATTTAATAATACAGGGGCTTTTGAGTTAGGTAAAGCAGTTGTTTTCTGAATTATTAACTTTGTCAAAAAATATCAAGATTCTGAGAATTTTTTGTAAATAATCAAGTTTATTTTCGAAGGTAATTTTATATATGGATAAATTTAAAAATAATTCTCATTTTTGAATTCTTATGAAACAAACAGCAATAAAAACAGCCCAAAAGGCTGGTGCGTATCTTCTTGAAAATTTCAAAAAGGATAAAATACTTTTTAATGAAAGGGCAATGTCTAAAGAAATTGTGACAAAGTATGATAAGGAATCAGACAGGATTATTATTAATGAAATAAGTAAGGCATTTCCCGGCCACAATCTTTTGACTGAGGAAAGCGGGTCAATTGATAATGGTAGTGAATACACTTGGATTGTCGATTCTCTTGACGGCACGGGTAATTTTGCAGCGGGAAATCCATTCTTTTCAGTTTCTATTGCACTGCAGCACAAGGAGGATATTATTCTGGGTGTAATTTATGCACCTTTTTTGCAAGAGCTTTATTTGGCAGAAACAGGTAAAGGGGCATTTCTTAATGATAAGCAAATTGGGGTTTCCGAGATTGATGAGTTTAATAGGGCTTATATTGTAACCTGCGAAGGGGGGAGCAAAACTAATCAAAGACTTGCGGATATTTATGGAGTAGTTTACCCTAATGTAAAGGATATGAGAAAATTGGGCAGTGCAGCAATTGAAGGAGGGTTTGTTGCAACAGGCAGGGCAGATGCCTATATAACACTGGATATTGATCCATGGGATGTCGCTGCAACTGTATTAATTGCAAAAGAATCTGGTGGGAAGGCAACAGATTTTAAAGGGAATCCATGGAGGCCGGAAAAAACTGACCTTTTAATAACAAACAAGACACTTCATAGTAAATTACTTAGCATGCTAAAATCCTCAATAAAATAGGTGGATTAAGGTGGTCTTAGTAGGCTGTGTCATCTTAGAGATAACTTTATAAAGTAGACTCTTTTTTTTAGTATAATTTGGTTGAGCAGGTGATAGATTAATGGAAAAACTTGGTTTTCTTTTAAGTGGCGGGAAAGACAGTCTTTTTGCAGCATATCTAATGAGAAAGAGAGGATATGATCTGAAGTGTGCAATTATTATACAAAGTGAAAATACAGCGTCATACATGTTTCATACCCCTAATACCGATATTGCCAAAGTGCAGGCAGAATGCATGAATCTGCCTTTTGTTGAAGGTCATACCAAGGGGGTTAAGGAAGAGGAGCTTAAAGATTTATATAATACTTTAAAGGAAGCCAGGGAAACGTATGGTGTTGAGGGTGTAGTTACGGGAGCAATTTTTTCAGAATATCAAAGCCAGAGGATTCAAAAGGTTTCTGATGAACTCGGCTTAAAGGTTTATTCACCCCTGTGGCACATGAATCAGGAAGAGGAGATGAGAACTCTATTAAAGGAAGGGTTTACTTTTGTGTTTTCCAGTGTAGCAGCATACGGCCTGGATAAAAGCTGGGTGGGCCGAATTATAGATGAAGAGGATATTGATAGGCTTGTTGAGCTTAATAAAAAGTATGGCATAAATATTGCAGGTGAGGGAGGAGAGTTTGAAAGTCTTGTTCTTGATTGTCCTCTGTTTTTTAAGGCAATTGAATTAAGTGTTTGCCAGATTAAAAAGGAGGATGAAAATACTGCTTATTTTAAAGTAGGTCAGGCAAAAACTTATAAAAAACAACACATTCGTTAAGGTATGGCTATACTTGAGGGTTATTCGGAACTTGAAATTGTCTATTGCGCAAATTGCAAAAGCTTTTTGTATAAGGGTAAGTATATTCCCCTGAGAGATTTTAAGAGAGCATTTCCTAAATTACTAAAAGAACATGTACAGTTTTCTGTTGAGCCAGATGAATTCAATGTTGATTCTTCTGTAGTGGATAACCCTGCAAAGAATGTAAAAGTGCCAATATGTGTTACTGCCCGGATAAATGAGGAGACAATTGAAGAAGAAGCTGTCATGGAAATAAGATTTAAGCAGGCGGAATGTCCTTATTGCTCCAGGTTGAAAGGAGGGTACTATGAAGGCGTGCTGCAGTTAAGAAACAGGGATAACACAAGTTTTAATGAAGTTGCTGAGGAGATAACAAAAAATGCAGAAATGAATAATACTGTTGCAATAACAAGTGAAAAGGATGTTAAGGGCGGGAAAGATTATTACATAACAGACAAAAAGTATATGCAGCATCTTTCAAATGAGCTTTATAATAAGTACGGCGGAGAAAAAAAAGAAAGTCCAAGACTCTATGGATTTGACAGGCAAAGCAGCAAGAAATTGTACAGGTTAAATATTCTTTTACGTCTGGCAAACGTGGAGCCGGGAGATGTTGTTGAGTGGAATTCTGAGTTATTTAAGGTGTTAGCTGTAAGAGGAAACAAGGTTAATGTTGAATCATTAATGAGTTCAAAGACAAGACCCTTAAAAATTGATGAAATTAAAAAACGGGCTAGTAAGTCTGAATATATACAAGCGGTTGTTGTTAAGCCCAAGCCTGATGTTGTAATATTACATCCAAGGGAGTACATAAACGTTACTTTGCAGAATAATCCTGCGAAAATCGGCGAAAAAATAAATGTTGTAGAGATTGACGGAAAGTTTTATGCTGTCTGAAGTAGTTTCTTAAGCTGAGGGATCTTCTTTGCTGTAGTTTTTCTTCCTTCCGCAATTATTCCTTCAATATGGTCTGCATTTAAAATGCCTACTCCTTTAAGTCCAGGCTTAACTAAAATGTCATGATGTTTGTTATTTACTTTTTCAAAAATCAGTTGATTAGTCATTATGTAAACAGTCTTTGAAAGAATATTAAAAACTTCAAACTGCTCTCTCCGGTTTATTTTTTGAATAATTTTGTCAGGGTCATAGAATCTGTCAATAAATCTTTCAATAGTACTCTTGGCAAAAGAAGGTATTGATTTACGGGTGTCTAATATATAGTATTTTAATAGCTCCTTTTGGCTTTCCTTAAATTTTTCTTTCATATTGTTCATAAATTCACTGTCTTTTGAAAATCCAAAAAGGTGGCTGTTTTTATTCGAGATATCTTCCTGATGCATACTTAAATCTATTCCTACCACTATGTCTGCACCCATGTCCCTTGTTTCCATGGTTGGGAGTGGAGATACCAACCCTCCGTCAACAAGAGTCATTTTTTTGTATTTAAGGGGGCTAAAAATCCCGGGAATTGCAATGCTTGCATAAACCGCTTTTGCAGAATCTCCACTTTCAAGCACAACACCCTTACCTGTGTCTAAGTTGGTTGCAATGGCCCTGAATGGAATTTGGTACCTTCTGAAACTTCCAAATTTCATCTCTTTGCGCATATAATTGATGATTGATTCACCTTCAATTAGGCCATATTTTGGAAGGGTGAATTTTAAGGTATCTCTCCATTTACAGGAAATTGCAAATTCTTTAATATCTTCAATTGGCATACCTGAGCAGTACGCTGCTCCGACTATGGCCCCCATGCTTGTTCCTGCTATATAGTCTGGTTTAAGGCCATGCTTTTGCAACTCTTCTAAAACACCAATATTTGCAAAGCCTCTTGCACCACCGCTGCATAAAGCAACACCCAGCTTTTTATTGCCTTTCCTCCCTGTAATCTTGAATCACCCTTCTTAAAATATCTTTATTGTTAAGCGTATTAAAAAAACTTTCTTTTTGCAGAAAACAAAAATGCCTGGTTTTGTGCATTTTAATTGAATCTTCATTTAAAACTGTGAAGTGCTTTTTCAATTCTTCAGGAGGATGTTTGGCAATTATTGTAATATTATTACCCTTCAAATTTTCAAGGACCCCTGGGCTGATTGAAGATGGGTCATCAACATACAAAATATCATGGGCAAGTATACTGAAATATTTGCTTTTCTCGCGCAAAGGCTTTTTACCCAGCCATGCAATTCTTTTTGCGATAATATGGTTTTTTGGAATCTCTTTGTTAAGCTCTTCAAGCTCTTTTTCCAGGGAGGCTAGCTGGTGTTTGTAATTCTGAAGCTCGGTTTCAAGCTTATGGATATACTCTGTTTTATTTCTAACCTTAAAATCAATTGTGTCTTTTGCGCTTTTTGAAAGGAGTCGCCGGTTTCTTTTCTTTTCCGTGGACAAGGCAACCCTAAGCTCCTTGTTTTCTGTTTTTAATAGCTCATTATCATCAATCACTTTATTGTAGCTTTCAAAAATGCTCAACTTATATTGGTCAATGGGGGTTGTGTCAATTTCTGTTTTGATCTGTTTAAACTCTTTGTCTTCTGTGTTTTCAAGCAGCTTTGATGCCAGACTTATAGAAACCCTCTTTGAGAGCACGTAATATGAGATTTTATCAAAAATCTTTTGCTTATTATTCAGGGCACAATACCTTTTAATCTTATTAATCAGGGGCTTGTGCTTTTTTAATGCATGCAGTGCTGAGGCAAGAGCATCTCTTTCATGATCATTTTCGGGGTGAAACTCTCGTGTCAGGCTTTTTTTTTGCTCTACAGGTATGTCACTGGTAAGCTTTTGCAGCCTGGCAGAAGTTTTTGCTGAAAACTGCCTTACGAAGTCAGGTGTGTTTTTTTTGTCGGAGGCAACAATTACTGGCAGTCCAATTTTAGAAATGTTGTGGATAACAGATGCAATATCCAGTTCCTTCGATGAATAGGTTTTCAGGACCATTCCATCCAAAGATAAACATGCATAGCCTATGGTAGTACCCGGGTCAATACCCACTATTATTGATTTCAGGCTCAATTTAATATTTGCGAAAGCAAAAATTGTTTTTAAATTTATCTTTCATTTAACTCCTGAATGCTAAAATATTTAAAAAAGGAAAAATTTATGGATACAATGGCAAGAAGGTTTAAGAGTGAAAAGAAAAGAATTAAAAGAATTGCAACACAAAGAATGGAGAATCTTGTCAAGCTTTCAGGTAGAATGTATCCAAAGGACCACGAACTTTCCAGAAAATATATCAGGCTTGCAAGAAAAATTGGTATGAAAGCCAATATCAGGTTCTCAAGGCATAACAGGAGAAAATTCTGCAGGTACTGTGATACTCCATTTATTCCAGGAGTTAATTGCAGGGTTAGGCTGACTGGAAAAACAATTACCTATTATTGCAAAAACTGTAAGAAATTCAGGAGAATTAGGTATAAATGCTAGTGGATGTAACAGCAGAAAAGGCGAAAGAATTGCTGGATGGCAACCACGATATTATAGTTGTTGATGTTAGAACCAAGTCAGAAAATAAGCAGGAGAGAATCTGCGATGGTTTGAATATTGATTTTTACTCAGAGAATTTTGAAGGTCAAATAAGTAAGCTTTCCAAGAATAAGAAGTATTTGTTGTATTGCAAGACGGGAAGCAGAAGCAGTTATGTTCTCCAAATGATGAAGAATTTGGGCTTTACAAATGTTTACCATCTTAAAACGGGAATTATGGGCTGGAAGAATAAAGGATTTAGTGTAAAATCAGGCTCTTAATGCATACATAATTTTAAATGGTGATGGTTTATATGGAGATAGAAAACGCAAAATTTATATACTAACACTACCATAACATATATTATAAAAACGGGGGAAAATGAAAATGGATTTCTTTAGTTCACCAGCATATTTAGAACCCAAGTGCAAACACTGCAAAAGTAAAATTGAGTATGGAAAAAATACAGTCTGGAGTGAGGAGCTGGAAACCACTATCTGTACAGAATGTAATAATCCCCTTGAACTACTTGAAGAGAACAAGGAGCTTGAGTTTGAGAATGCTGTTCTTTAATAATTTCTTAATTATTTAGCTCTTAAACTAAAATTTCCATAAAATTTATAAAGATAAAAACAGGAAATGACTTTAAAAGTAAGTATAAGTATATCCAGAGACTGTCTTGCAAAATGGGAAAAAAGGAAGAGCTGAGGATTCTTGTAATAGATGATTCTGATTTCATGCGTAAGTTGATAGCTGATAATCTGAAAAAGTTCGGCTATAAGAACATAAAATCTGTATCTTCTGGCGAGGAGGGATTAAAAGTTATTGACTCGGAAGGCTCCGACGTGGTATTCCTGGATATAAACATGTATGGACTGGATGGCCTTGAGGTATTAAAGCAGATTAAGGAAAAATATTCAAATACCATCTGTATAATAGTTTCTGCGCTGGACCAGAAAAAGTTAAGGAATGAGGCCAATAGGCTGGGTGCGGCAGGGTATATTAGTAAGCCTTTTGCAGATGATGAGCTTGCAAAGGCAATTGAAAACAACTTAAAGCGGGTGCAGACTTAATGGTCAAATTAACAAAGGTTGAAAGAGATGCACTTATGGAGATTACAAATATGTTCTCCCAGCATATCTCAATGACGATGGGTAAACTTACCGGCGGCCCGGTTGATTTAAAAGTTCTAAATAAGGATATAGTATCTCTGGATAAAAAGGAAACGGATGCTGAAAAAGAGCCCGTAATGCACCTTGGTATTTATTCAAACATTCAAAAAGGAGACCTGGAAGGCAACATTTTGCTAGCATTTCCAAAGGATTCAGCACTAAATCTTTATGATGCCCTGAAAAAAAGAAGGACAACTTCCACAAAAATTGTAAATGAAGATGTTAAAAACACTTTAGGTGAGATAGGAAATATGGTTGCAGGTAAAGTCTTAGGGATTCTCAATAAATTCCTTGGTGTTGATGCCTGGCATAGTGTACCTACAGTCGTTCCGTCTTTTGGGAGCCAGATATATGATTATGTATTTTTTGATTTGAAAAAGGACAGTGAGCATGCGATACTTATTGAAATTGATACAAGGTTTAACATTGGCAAAAATGAAATTTCAGGGCAAAGCATTCTTCTATTGACGCACAAGTCATTTAAAACATTACTAAAAATAATAAATGAAAAAGTGAAGGAATGATGGATTATAAGGAGGACATAGAGAACAATCAGGTAATGCTTTTTGTAGTAAAGCATGACAAGTACCAGGAATTTGTTAGGTCCTTTACCAAAAATTATTTAGGCAAAAATATATCTTCATATGTAGCATTAAGCCGGCCTTATCAATCGCTGGTTGAATCATTTAAAAAACAAAAGGTTAATACTGATAATATATTTTTTATCGACACTTCAACTAAAATGACAGGCAAGGAGGACCCACAAGCTGATAACTGCCTTTTTATTGAGTCCCCCTCAGCTCTTACAAACCTCTCAATTGCGATAAACAAGGTCGTGGAGGCCTCTGAGCCGAAGTTTGTCTTTTTTGACAGCCTTTCAACTCTGTTAATATATAACCCTGAGCAGATGATTATAAAGTTTACAAAAGATTTAATAAATAAGCTGAGAGCAAAAAGCTCTAAATTCATACTCATTTGTCTTGACGGCAATGATGAAGCAAACATCATTGAAAAGCTTAGCATGTTTGTGGATAAACTGGAGAAAGTTGAATAAAAAAACAAAGGAGGGATAAAATATGGAAGGAAAAAGAGGTCAGACAGCCACAGAATACTTGATTATTCTGGCTGTTGTGATAGTAATTGCCCTGGTAGTTGTAGTGGCAATGGGAAGATTCCCCGGAATTGGGGAGAGTACCAGTGAGAGGGGTGCACAGGCCTACTGGTCCACCCAGGATATAGGTATTTCATCGTATTCGGTGAATGAAGGAGGAAATGCTACTCTCAGTCTTAAGAATAACCTGAGGAATGCAGTAACTGTAGAGAATGTAAGTTTGAATGATGTTAATAATAGTGAAGAAAGGACACTAGGGCCAGGTGGGTCTACAACCATTACCTTAGAGGACGATGATTTGGATTGTAGTGCCGGAGAGAGTTTCTCATATCCATTGGAAATAACCTATGAGGACCAGCAAAGTGGTTCAAGTTACACAATGGATGGTGATGGAGAGCAGCTTACAGGAGAGTGTGCTAACCCCGATAACTCCGAATAAACCAATTTTAATTTTTTTATATTTTTTACCATGGCAAACACAAAGAAAAGCAAAAAAAGTACTAAAAGTAAAGCTAATTCCAAGTCTGCGAAAAAATCCAAGAAATCCCCTTTTGCAGGACTAAAAGAAAATATACAAAAAGATATGAATACTGGAGGAAAAGCCAAAAACAATTCTCCTTTTTCAGGCCTTAAAAACGAAATAAAAAATGAAACGTCTTCTAAGTCTCGCAAGAATTCACCCTTCTCAGGATTAAAACAAGAGATTATGAAAAATATTAAAACCGGTTCCGAGCCTAGTAATAAAAAAATTGATATGGCCTTTTTAAAGTCAACTGTTAAGGATTCACTAAAAGAGGGGGGTGTGAAAGAAACCCCTGTTACCCTTCCAAGGACACCTACGGGTATTGAAGGCTTTGATGAGCTTATTGAAGGTGGGCTTATAAGAGATTCAGTTACGCTTGTTTGCGGGGGACCCGGCTCTGGAAAAAGCATTTTTGCTATGCAGACACTTATAAATGGTATTGAAAGATACGGTGAGCCGGGAGTTTATATAACATTTGAGGAGGATGTTGAAAGCCTGATAGAAGACATGAAGCGTTTTAACTGGGGAATAGAAGAGAAGCTAAAGAACAAGCAGCTGGCAATACTATATTATTCGCCTGAGCAGGTTGACAGGGTACTTTATATTGGAGGCGGGCCTGTAAGGGAAGTTATTGATGAGATAAATGCAAAAAGGGTCGTGATTGATTCCATTACTGCATTTTCTATGCTTTATGAAAATGAAAATCAGAGAAGGCGCGCATTAATGTCTTTGTTCAAAATACTTAAGAAATGGGATTGTACCAGTCTTTTAATATCAGAGCACACTGTAAAGCCAGAGGTATACTCAGCAACAATGGAAGAATTCCAGTCGGAAGGAATAATTTATATGTATCATACTAAAAAAGAGGATGTCAGAGAGAGAAGTATAGAAGTATTTAAGATGAGGGGGACGAGTCACTCAACAAAGATTAACCCTTTAAAAATCAGTTCAGACGGGATAACTGTTTATCCGGAAGAAAACGTTTATTAAAAAGAGGTGGGGTGTTTGAAGCGTGCACAGGGAAGTCTAGAATTAATATTATTGCTTGCTGTATCCTTAATTGTAGTGATTGCAATCATAAGCTATTCAGACAGGGCAATGGATAATTATGAAACTGTTATGCGTCAAAAAAAGGCAGAGTCAGCTCTTGAAAAAATTCACTCTACAGCTAACGAGGTTTACCGGGAAGGTGTAGGCTCAAAAAAGAAAATATTTGTGAATTTGCCGGAGAATATTGAAAACATAACGTTAGAAAATAAAACAATTGAAATATCCTCTAATGACGGCGGGAAAAAACACACATCTTTTAAGTATGATGTGGCGGGTTCAATTCCTACAAGAGAAGGGGGTTTATGGCTGGAGGTTGGTTCAGGCTTAGGTGTTGTTTTAATTTCTGAAAATATAAGCGCAATCTGGGATGATTATGAAAACTGCGGAAACGGAATAATTAATTCGGGTGAAGAATGCGACGGGACGAATTTCGGGGGCAAGGATTGTGAATATTTTGGCTATGAATCAGGGGAGCTGGAGTGTAGTAATTGCATGATTGATACAAGCGACTGCTCACCATATCCAGGAGAGGACTGCTCAGACAATATTGATAATGACCTCGACGGATACGTTGACTGTGAGGATCCTGATTGTGACCTTGCAATGGAATGTCTTCCTGAAGAGTGTACGGAAAGGGGTTCTTGCGCCCAATGCACTCTGGATAGCGAATGCACCTGGTGTGAGGATGGATCTGATGGCTCAGGATGTTATGAAAGCTGCAAAGGAGGAAGATGGGGGAATTGTTTCCAGGGCAGCTGTATAGGTGATAATTCATCATGTCCTTAAAAAAGTCTCAGGCGACAATTGAATTTACCCTTATACTTGCAATACTTTTGATAATATTTCTTTCTTTTTTTGCATTAATTCAGGATAAAAACAGTCAATTCGACAATACTGCTCTTCGTCTTGAGGCAAAAACAATCGCTGAAAGGGTTGGACTTACCATAAATGATGTGCATTTGGCAGGAAACAATTCAAAAGCAGAGCTATACCTTCCTCAAGATATTCATAGCCGCAATTATTCATTAAAAGTTATAGGGGACTCCAGAGAGGTTGTTATTTCGCTTGAGGATATTCATTATACTTATCCTGTGCTGACATCTGAGATTAGTGGGGAGTTGGAAATTGGGCAAAACAGCATTGTTAATGAGGGTGATAGGATTGTTCTTGACTAAAGGGCAGGTTCACTCAGTAGATTTTATTGTATCTGGTGTGATATTTATTACTATTTTTCTGTCCCTAGTAGTTTTCTGGGATGATGTACGATTTTCTTTTGAGCAGGAGGAAAAAGCTAATGACCTTGAACTTGTAACCGCTTATGCCTTAGAAAGCCTGATGACTCATCCAGGCGAGCCGTATAACTGGAGTGATTACTCTTCAATTGATGCAGAAAAAATCAGCTCGCTGGGGTTGACTACAGGCAGATACGGCCATTTTGATAAGGATAAGGTGGCTGCCTTAAACCATAATGAAAGTTATGAAGATATTAAGACTTTGCTTGGAGTTAGAGGTCCGGGGTATGAATTCAAACTGAATGTAAAAAGGTTTAATTCAAGCTACAATGTAACGGATTCATGGGAAATTGGTTATATGGGGGGATGTGAAATAACAAGTCAACATGAAAGGCTGGCTTCAGGGAATGCTAATGATATATATAGGATAATACTAAAAGGGTGTGTTACTTGAAACGCGGGATACTGTTTTCATTGGATGCATTGATTGCTACAGTTATGGTATTAACCGCAATTACCAGTGTTTTTTTTATGATTGATTTTGATATGGATAATAATAAACTTGAATATACTGCGTATGATACACTTAATCTGATGAATCATAAGGGGTTGCTCGCAGATGCTGTAATGGCAGGCAGAGTTGAGCATGTCTCAATTTTTCTGCAAAAATACACATCATATAATGTTTGCGCTAATGTTACCATCGCAAATAAGGACCGTGAATGGTCTTTTAATGCTATAAAACCCGGGTGTGAGCTTCAAAGTCCCGAAGATGAAGCTATTGCTACAATGCCCTTTATTTATGAGCAGGATATCTACAATGCAGAGATTGAGATGTGGTATAAATGAAAAAATCATTGCTCTACAGTATTTTAATGATTGTCTTGCTTGGAGGCCTTGTTATGACTTCAGTTGCTATCATGCAGCGGCAAGCTGATTATGAAAACATGCTTTCTGAGAGTATGGTCTCAACCAAATTAAAACAGATTGAAAATACAATTGCAGTAAATTTTATTGATATTATGGAATTTGAAATAATTGATTTTTCCAAGAGGAGTTTTGAGCAAGAGTTCATATTATCAAGGGAGCGTGAGGATCCCTCGTTTTTATTAAATGAATATACACATTACATTGAGAATTATTATGCGCAGGCGAATAATCTTGATGTTATGCTGAATTTAAGCCCAAACTACATTTTGTCGCCTTTTAAGTTAAATTTTACTAAAAATCATTATCTTCACAGAAGCAGGATAAATAAGAATGTTTCCTCCATTTATATTACAGCGGAATTAAGCGACGGTGCCTCATATTTAAACAATACAAATGAATCCTATGAATCCGGAGAAACAGAGTTATTTCTTAAAGTATTGGATAGCGATGGCCAAATACTGCTGGAGCGAAACAGAAACATTGAGATTAGCGGGGATAATTTTTTTTCTGTCATCTTTAACAGCAGTGAACCTAAGCCTCTTTTCTTCGTTAACGTAACCAACAGTATTATGGATGTAACAGCGTACAGGGATATAGAGGCAGAGGTTAATCTAAGGCTTGAAATGGAGAATGCAGATAAAAGCAAAATATATTTAAATGCGGGGGGGAATACAATAATCAGGGATAAAAAAAACAATTTTTCCGGCAGTAACACAATTCGTCTGACGGCTGATTAAAAAAGGGGGAAACTAATGGATACTAAAGAGCTTCATACTATTCAAACAGATATTGATAAGTTTTATGGATTAATAAGAGAAGAAGGAACGGTTTCTGAACCTTACGTGTGCAAGAGTCTTAATCTTGATAAAAAGCATGTACAAAAATATGCTGAAATCTTAAGCAGGGCAAAAAAGATTAAGGCTAAGTATCCTTTAATTGGCTCGCCTGTATATTTTTTAGCTGATAAAAAAAAGCCTGATAGAATAAAGAAAGTGATGCCTGAAAGCAATGAACCGAAAAATGCCTGTCCTAATTGTGGTAATCCATTAAAAGAAAATGCAAAGTTCTGTACTAAATGCGGAAAAGAGGTGAAGTAGATGAAATGTCCATCCTGCAAAGCGGATCTGGGTGCTGATGATGTTTTTTGTCCATACTGTGGAACACATGCCCAGGCTGGTGGGTTATCAGAAGAGCATGCAGAGGAAAAAAAGGAAAGTGATTATACTGTTGAAGAGAAACAGGTTGAAAAGCAGCAAAAAAAGGGCTTTTTTGGATTTATGGGAAAAAGTGAACAACAAAATCAGCAGCAACCTGAGGAAAAACCAAAGGAGCAAAACCAGGAAATTACAACTCCAAATGCTGAAAAAAATGGAAAAAAACCTGAGGAAGATAGCCAGAGTCAGGAAATTGGCACAAAAGATATTCCAAAAAAGACAGGAAATCAAGAAAACCCGGAAAATCTGAGGAATACCAATCAGCAAGAGCTTGTTGGAAAGGCAAAGAGTGCTAGCTTTTTAAAACTTATTTTTGAGCATTTTGAAAATTTGAAAAATCAACTCAAGCAGTCCGAGGACGAGAACAGGGAAACCTTTAAACAGGTGGAGGAGGCTATTGCTCAGCTTAATGATAAAACCGACGGGCTGGAAAAAAGGTTAAGCAGTGTAGATAATATAGAGCGCCTCGTAAGTAATCTTCTCTCAAATATTGATAAAAAAGCTGATAATATCTCAAAATCATCTGAAGAGCTTTCCCGCAATGACAAAGCAATAATCAAGGAAATTGAGAAACTTCAGAGAAATGTGAAGGAAAATGCAAAACAAAACAAGGAGCAAAAAGATGTCCAGAATAAACAGGATAAAAAGATTAACGAGCTTAAGGAAATGATTAATCAGGGCAATAAAAAAATTGCTGAGCTCACCAAGTCAATAAAAAGCCTGGAAAAGAAACTTTCGGCGAAAAAATCTTCAACAAGTTCAACTAAAAAGGCTGCTGGAAGTTCCACCAAAAAAACAACCAAAGAAAAGGCCAAAACAAAATCTTCATCCTATAAAACAAAAAAACCTGTCCATAAATCCACAAAGAAAGCAAATAAAGGCGCACCCAAAAGGACGAAGAAGTCATCCACTAAAACGCAGACAGCCAAAACAAGTACAAAAAAGAGCACACAAAAATCCACAAAAAAGGCAGGCAAATCAAAAACTTTGGCCAGCAGTTCTACCAAAAAATCAATCAGAAAATCAACTAAGAAAACAGCCAGAGGGGGTTCTTCAGTATCCAAAGTCAAGTCAAATAAGGCTGCTAAGAGTTCTACCAACAAAACAGCTAAAAAAAGGACAACGAAAAAAACTACCCGGGGCTCTCCTAAAAAAGCAACCAGAAAAACAAAAAGGAGGAAAATGTAGGCTATGGCTAAGGGAAGCAGCATTCATCCAATTGAAGGAAAGGTGCTTGAATCATATGAGGTTACTTCTGACCATGTCCCTGCCAAGGTTACAATTAGTGAAGTCTGGGGGGAAAATGTAGCAATTTATGATGTTAAGCTTCCCAATATGTCCCAGGAGACTGACCTTTTAATTGTTGACATTATGAACCAATTGTCTTCTGAAACAAAGGTTTCTAAGGAGGAAATTACCAATCCGACTAAGCTTCAAAAACTGCGAGAAAAATTTTTTATAAACGCATTAGACAAGGTAAAAGGGTTGTTTCCTAATTCTACGCTTGCCGAGCAAAAGTGTATTGCAGGAATTATTGTACAGACAATGTATGGTTTTGGAAAAATGGATATTATAATGGCTGATAATCTCTTAGAAGAGATTTGTCTTAACCGCTCTGACAGGCCTATTTCAGTTTATCATAAGCATTATGGATGGCTAAAAACCACAACGTATGTTGACAGTGAAGAGCAGATTTATAATTATGCGGCAATGATTGGAAGAAAAGTTGGCAGAGAGATTAATAACCTGAATCCAATTATGGATGCTCATCTAGTTTCAGGAGACAGGGTGGCAGCAACACTTTTTCCTATTAGCTCTTCAGGAAATACAATTACTTTCAGGAGGTTTTCAAGAAGCCCATGGACTATTACACATTTTGTTTCAGAAAAATTTGGTGTTATGACAAAAGATATTGCTGCTTTACTCTGGCAGGCACTTGAATATGAGCTAAATATTCTTGTCTGCGGCGGAACTGCTTCGGGCAAGACATCTGTATTAAATGCTTTATGCGCTCTACTTCCTAAAAACCAGAGGATAATCTCTGTTGAAGATACCCGTGAATTTGTTCTTCCAAGGGATTTGAACTGGAATTGGATACCAATGGTTAGTCGTAAGGAAAACACAGAAGGTGAAGGGAGCATAAGCATGCTTGACCTGATTGTAGCAAGCCTGAGGATGAGACCTGACAGGATTATTGTAGGAGAAGTCCGGAAAAGAGAGCAGGCAGAAACTATGTTTGAAGCAATGCACACAGGTCATAGTGTGTATACAACTATGCACGCGGACACTGTGGAGCAGTTAACAAGAAGAATTCTTGAACCGCCAATTTCTATTCCTAAAAATGAGGCAGAGGCCCTGCACCTTGTACTTGTTCAACACAGGGACAGAAAGAGAAATGTGAGAAGAACACTTGAAGTTGCTGAAGTTTTAAGAGGAGGGATAATGGACGATGAGCTCAAAGTAAATTATTTATATAGATGGCGGCCAAAATCAGATACGTTTGAAAAAGTTGATGATTGCGTAAGAATTGTTGAAGATCTTAACCTCAGGACAGGCATGACCCCTAAAGAAATGCAGGAAGACCTTGATAAGCGCAAAACTATACTAGAATGGATGGTTAAAAATGAGGTTTTTAAAACGGATTCTATTGGAAAGGTTATGAAGAGTTACTATAAAGACAGAGAAAAACTTCTTGAATTTATAAGGCAGAACAAAACAATTTATGATGTGCTAAGCGAGGCCTGAAAATGAAGCAAAGAGTTCCATTTATTTATTTTCCCGAAATAAGGGCAAAACAAGTCTCAAAGAAACTAAGTATTATAAGCAGGCTGGTTAATTCTTTTTTTCCTACGCTGGAAGATGATTTGAGAACAGCTGATATGGGTACAGACAAAGACACTTATTCTGTGCTTGTCACTCTTAATGCACTTTGCTGGATGTTGTTTTCAGGAATATTCCTTTTTGCTTTGATAGTAGGCCTTGATGCACGGCCAATTATTGAGGCCATATATTATAGTGTAGGCTTAGGATTGTTTTTGTTTCTATTGATTGCTGTTGTTACAATAAGGTATCCAAAAGTTGTTGCAGGTAAGAATGCTGAAAAAATTGAAAGTAACCTGATATTTGCTTTAAAAGACCTATTATTAAAGGTTAGTGCAGGAACACAGCTTTATGATGCATTGGTTTCAATTGCAAATTCTGATTATGGTGAAGTAAGCAAGGAATTTGAAAAGGTTGCAAAACAGGTTCAGTCAGGAAGGCCGCTGGAAGCAGCCCTTGAAGAGATGGCTCTTCGTACAAGTTCTGAGTATATGAAACGTACAGTATGGCAGATTGTTAATGTCCTTAAATCCGGAAGCAACCTTAAGACAGCGTTAAGGATTGTAATAACTGAGCAGCTGCAGAATCATAAGGAGAAAATAAGAAATTATGCCCAGGAGTTAAACCTTTGGTCACTTATTTACATGCTTTTTGCGGTTGCGATTCCTACTATTGGTCTGACACTTATGCTGATTTTAACAACATTTTCCGGTTTTGGCCTTACAAGAGGACTTTTTATAGTATTTGGAGTGCTTTGTTTACTGGTCCAGTATGTGATAATAGGTTTAATACATTCAAGGAGGCCGGCAATTAACTTTTAAAATGACAATTAAGCTGATAAAGGGATTAGGTAGCTTTTTTCCGAGTAAACTAAAGGAGCATTACAAAAGTAAGCTACAGGTTTCAGGGTTGAAAGTAAATCCTGAAAAAAGACTTGGCATTTCAATTTTGATTTTTATAGCTCTCTTTGCTATCAATGTATTTACTGGTGTTTTTCTATATCCTGATTACATTTTCATTGGAGTGCCGCTGGGAATTTTTATTCTGCCCCTTATTATTATGGTTGACCTGCTGCTTATTAATTTTAAAATTGAAGACCGAAGGGATAAAGTTGAGAGCGTGCTGCCGGATTTTTTGCATATTGTTTCTTCAAGCCTAAGAGCTGGTCTTACCCCTTTTCAGGCTCTTAAGTCTGCTGCAAGGCCTGAGTTTGGTCCGCTGCGCGATGAAATAGAAATTGCAACTACCAAGGGGCTTGGCTCAGGTAGTTTTGAGCATGCTTTGCATGAAATTAAGGAAACAATTGATTCTAAGCTTCTGGACAGGGTTGTGAACCTTTTTGTTACTTCACTTTATTCGGGAAGTCACATGGCTGAGCTTATGGAGGAGACTGCCAATGATATGAATGAAACTAAAAGCCTGAAAAAGGATCTTACTACAGGCACAAAGACTTACACAATGTTTATTCTATTTACTGTGGTAATCGGAAGTCCTCTGTTGTTTGCAATTTCAATCCAGTTTATAAGCATGATTGAGGGTATGGGTGGTGGTGGCGCTGCCGCTGCTGAAGAGTTTGAGCTAGGTCTCATGGCAGGAGAGGTAGCGGTCTCCTCTGAATTTATATTTGTTCTTGCTATGGCATTAATGCTTTCAACATCCATATTTTCTGCTATTTTAATGGGAGTGATATCTGAGGGCAATAAAACTTACGGGTTGAGATATGCACCAATAATTGCAGTCATCTCAGTCACAATATTTTTTATCAGCAGATTTTTTGTTGGTGCATTGTTTTAAAACGAAAAAATTTAATAGTTAACGTCATATAATTAATAAGATGCATAATAGAATTAATGGTAAAAACGTATTAATAAGAAAGCTTAAGTTAAGGGATAAGGACGATATCTATAATGCTATTAATGACAGGGATATTATAAAGTGGCTTACAAATGTTCCCTGGCCTTATAAACCTGAGTATGCAGAAGGACATATCAGAAGAAGTATTGCGGGCTGGAGAACAAAAAAGCGGTTTCAGTTTGGTATATGTCTTGAGAATGACAGGGTTATCGGGATGATTAGCTTAAGTAAAATTGACTACCAGAATAAAATGGCTGTTCTTGGCTACTGGCTTTCAAAGAATTACTGGAATAAGGGGATTATGAGTGAAGCCTTAAAATTGGTCGAAAAATTTGCGTTTCGGGAGCTAAAACTTCACAGGCTGCATGCAGAAGTGTATAGTGAGAATGCTTCTTCAGCAAGGGTTCTTATGAAGGCGGGATTTAAGCATGAAGGAACACTTCGAGATAAATTAAGGATTAAGGGCAGGTATCAGAATGTCTGTATCTATGGGAAATTAGCAGGGGGAGTAAAATGAGGCTTACATTAATTTCAGGCAGTCCAAGAAAGGGGATGAATTCAGAGAGCATATTAAATTACATGATGGAAGAATTCCAAAATGCGGGCCACAATGTTGAGACAATTAATTTGAGTGAAACGAATATTAGTTTTTGTAATGCTTGTGGTAATTGTGCTAATGTGGAAGAATGTATAAATGATGACAATGCAAATTATGTGAATTCTCTATTAATAAAAGCTGATGCAGTTGTAGTGATAACACCAGTTTATTTTGGCAGCATGACGGCGCAGCTTAAGGCTATGATTGATAAAACACTTCCACTGAGAAGAAACGGGTTCTTATTAAAAGGAAAAACTGGTGCATGTATAGCTGTGGGTAAATCAAGAAACGGAGGGCAGGAGCTTGCAATAAAAGATATCCATTCATGGATGTTTATACAGGGCATGGTGGTTGTTGGAGATAACAGCCATTTTGGCGGAGCAGTTGTTTCGGATTTTAAAGATGATGAAACCGGCAAGGACACTGTTGATGGTGTTATAGATGCAGTTAAATCGCAATTGAGCAATTAAAAACAATTCAATCTATAATTTCTGTTTCAAGTGGCTCAAGAAGGCAAAAATCTGTACTGTATGTATAGGCACCTGCATTCAGGAAGGTGATATAGTCACCAATTTTAGGGTTTTTCAGATACACCCTGTACCTGAATATGTCAATACTGTCAGGGGTTTTCCCCTTTATTGTGTAGGCGTCTCCCTCTTTTTCATCAAGCTCGCCTTGCACTTCAAGTCTTATGTTTGTTACGAATGTATCCATTGCCCCGTTATATACTGAGCAGCCGATTATTATGTTATGATCATATATATTCATTATTTTTGCAGTAAGTTTTACAGGAGGCGCGGCAATGAATCTTCCCGGCTCAATAATCATCTTTGTATTGAATTTTTTAAGAAATTCCCTGAATTCCTGAATTTCTTTAAATATGCTTTGCAGAACCTCTGCTTTAAAATTTTTATAACGTGTAGGGATGCCTCCTCCAATATTTACATAATCAACAATTTGAAGAACACTCCTTTCAAGAATGTTTTCTATTTCGTATTTGAGCGACCATTCGCTTATATTTTGTGTTTTGCGGTGAAAATGAACACCCAGGTTATAAATTATTTTTTCAGAGCGCAGCTTTGGTATTAACTTGTTAATTTCTTTACTAAAAAACCCAAATACAAAATGTTTTCCTGTATGGACTGTTTTTTCTTTCAGCCTCATTCTAAGCAAAAGATCAATTTGTATGTTTTTTTGTTTTGCATACTCAATTAGCATATTCATATCATTATTATTGTCAACAACAAATCTTTTGACACCCTTTTCAAACACCAGCTCCAGTTCATCATTGTCAAAGCCCTGGCCGAAATACCACAGCTTTTCAGGGCACTTTAGCAGCTGGATTGCTCTTGGGCTGTGAACAGAGAAACTGCAATTAGTGTTGTCTCTTAAAATAAAACCCACTTCCCTGTTTGTTTTAAATGAAAAAGAAACCTCGTCAGCAGTATCACAAATCTTATTGTACTGCTCAAGCACTTTACTTTTACTAAGGATAAATTTTGCCTTTGTTTTCATCTTTACCTATTTTATTGAGTGATAATACCTTCCTCATGGAGTGTTTCCAATGCTTTAATCATTGCCAATGGAAAAGTAATAGTTACATCGCCTATAACTGTGACTGCATCTGAGTCATCTTTTATTTTCCCCCAGCTTTTTGCTTCTTTTGTTGTCGCGCCGCTCATTGAGCCTGAAGTGTGTCTTGCTGTTGTCATGTATACTGCATAATCCACTCCACCGTTAAGCAGGCATGCGAGGATTGCGTGGTGCTTGCTCACACCTCCCCCCAAACTTATCAGTCCTTTACGGTCGTCGTGGGTTGTTGAAAAGAGTATGTTTTTAAAGTCTTTTACAACATCTATTACAAAATCAGGATGGTCCTGCTGGAACATAAATAAATGAAAGCCAAAGCTTCCGTCAGTAATTGCGGGGCAAAACACTGGCACATTATTTTTTGCTGCCTGGCAAAGTATTGAGTCGTTGTCATCAAACATTTTTCCTATTTCTAGAAGCATGCCGGAAACTGACCATCTGTTATCCTTTTTATATAGGTTGTTAAGTATGGGCTTTACCTTTTCCTCAAATTTTTCATAACTTTCATTTGTTATAAAAAGGTTACCAACCCTGTTTACGCCCTTTTCATATAATTCTACATCATCAGGCTGAAATTCTCCTATCTTGAATTCCTCGCCCATCGCTTTCATTATATCTTCTTCAATTGCCCCTACAGTTGTAACAATGCAATCGCACATCCCTAACCTGATTAACTGGGCGAAAAATCCTCTCAGGCCTGAAGTTACCATGTTGGATGTGAATGTAACATAGGTTTTTGCACCTGATTTTTTCATTTTGACAATCGCTTGGGCGGCATTTGCAAGCTCAATACTTTGAAATCCAACGTTTGCAAGGTCATTTACAAACTCGGTTATTTTCATACCTTTTTTCCATTTGAAATCTATTACATTCATAGTGTATTGTTTTAGCCCTAGATTTAAAAAGATTATTGTTGTCAGTGTATGGTGTGCCCTAATCATCGTATCTCTTAACAAGTGACGAAACCCGATACATTTATAAAGGATTATGATTTACCACTAATTAATGAATATAATGGGTGGTTAATCATGTATGCTGATAAGAAAAAAACAAAGGACGCCTTTCGTGCTGTCAGGCGGGAAGTAGTTGAATTAAGGGCTGTCATTTCTGAACTTAGACAAGAACTTTATGCATTAAAAAATGGAACCGGATGCTATAATGCAGAAACTTTAATCGGGGCAAAATCAGGAAACAAGGTGCATGTAGAAACCTGTCCTTTTGCTAAAAATATTCAGCCAAAAAACAAGGTCATATTCTGGTCCAGAGAAGACGCCTTAAATGCTGGCTATAAGCTTTGCGAGTGCATGAAACAGGGCTGATTATTTTAATATTGAATTCTTTAACAAAAGCCATTTGATTTTGCAAGAGTTAATCTGATTTTGCACACATAGGTACTATCTATAGAAAAGTATTTAAGGAGCATATCTTCAGATAATTAAAAAAAGGTGAAAATATGGAAACAAATTCAATTACATTAATATTTAGGTTGTTGGCAGTTTTAGGTGGCGTACTAATTGGTGTATTTGCCTACCAGATTTACAAATTCAGTAAAGGCGGCCTGAAGGGCTGGAAGTACATCGCAATTTATGGTGGGTTTCTTTGTTTTTGGGCTGTTACGGCGTTACTTACAAAATTAATGGGTGTAAAAATTCTTGAATATATTTGCGGTATTATTGGATTGTTAGGGTTGTCTTATTACATCCCTGCTGCATACACTAAACTTTCGGGGGAGCTAAACTTAAAAAAGCCTGGTTGGTTTAATACAAAATTTTCAATTGTTGTTGTTTCAGTTGTTATTGTAGCACTGTTGGTATACAATTTGTTGAAGCCTACCTTTATGGATAATCCTGTTAGTAAAATTTTGGCGATAATTCACTTTACTCTTGGGTTTAGTATGGTTCTTGCTTTGATACCTTTAATAATTCTTACAAAAAATATTAGGAAGGCGCCTTGGGTGTTACTAACATTGGGTACAATAATTTTAGCTGCCAGTATGCTTGTAGGCCAGCATTATGCAGGGTGTTGCGGAGATTATGGGGATATGCAGGAAGAAAGTGTCTGCGAGGGTTATAGCCTGCCTTATGTACAAGTAACTGATGCTCCATGTTATGGTTCAATGGTACAAACGGGTCAGTTTTATCAATCTTACCTGGGAGTAGGAGTTTTAATGGCAGCAGTAAGCTTTTACTTGATAGCAAGGGAATTTCGCAAGTTAAACGGCTAACTTTTTGTTATTTTTGAAATCTTTTTGTTTGAAAATAAAGCAATTATTATGGAAAGATTTATATTTATCAATATGTCTTTTTATTGCTATTTAACTAAAAAAGGTGATCCAATGGCAATAAATACAGTAACAATTGTTTTCAGATTACTGGCAATTTTAGCCGGTGTTTTAATAGGAATCTTTGCATTTCAGATTTACACCCTGAGTAAAGGAGGGCTGAAGGGCTGGAAATACATCGCGATTTATGGAGGGTTTCTTTGTTTTTGGGCGGTTAGTGCTCTGATTACAAAATTAATTGGTGTCACAGTTCTCGAGCGTATTACTGGAATCATTGGATTACTGGGCATGGCTGTGTTTGTCCCATATTCTTATGCTAAGATGACCGATGAGCTTAACCTTAAACCATCATGGTTTACTGCTAAAATTTCGTTAGGCTCAACTGCAGCAGTGTTTTTGTTGCTTTTGGTTTTAAATGTGTTTAAGCCTACTTTTCTGGAGTACCCTCTTGATAAATTGTTATCAATAAGTCATTTTACACTGGCAATAACCCTGGTGTTTGCATTAATCCCCTTGTATGTGCTTTCAAAAAACATAAAAAAATCATCATGGATTCTTGCAACAATTGCTACAGTTGTTATTTTCTCAAGCTTAATGATTGGACAGCACTATGACGGTTGCTGCGCAAAAGAAGGAGAATTAGAGGATAATGATAGCTTGTGTGGTGATTATGATTTACCTTATGTTCAGGTAACTGATGCACCATGCTTTGAGCCAATAGTGAATTTCGGCAAGATGTATCAGGCTTACTTGACTGTTGGCGTGCTGCTTTTGGCAGGAAGTTTTTACCAGTTGTCCAGGGGATTTAAGCAAATAACCAACTAAATTTTTTTATTCTTTTAGTAGTTTTTTTCTTACAAGTGCGTAAATTGTGATTATGTATATCCCAAAATATGGAAAAATTTATAATAAAATTGTGCCATGATTAAACTTATCAATTAAAAAATGGTGATTGAATGGAAATAAACATGATTACAATAATTTTCAGAACCTTGGCAATCCTTGGCGGAGTATTGATGGGGTTTTTCGCTTACCAGATTTTCAGATACAGTAAAGGTGGCCTGCGCGGATGGATGTATTTAAGCTGCTTTGGATTTTCGCTTTTTTTCTGGGCGACAACAGCTTTAATAACCAAGATTATTGGGGTAACTTTGCTGGAGCGTATTACAGGCATACTGGGTCTTGCTGGCATGGCATTTTTCCTGCCTCTTGCATACTCTAAGCTGACAGATGAACTTAACCTGAAAAAACCTAAATTTTTGAATGGGACATTTTCGGTTGCATTTAGTTCATTAGTTTTTTTAATCCTTATAGCAATGAATATTATCAAGCCTACATTTATGGAGTATCCGCTTGATAAATTGTTATCTATAAGTCATTTTGGGCTGGGTGTTTGTGTTCTTTTCGCGATATTCCCGCTTTACTTTTTAATTGTGAATATTAAAAAGAAGCCATGGGTTATTGCAATGATTGCAACCATTATTTTGGCAATGAGCTTATTTGTAGGGCAGCACTATGATGGCTGTTGCGGCAAAAACGGGGAATTGCAGGATAATGAAGAATTATGCGGAAACTATGATCTGCCGTATGTGCAGGTAAGTGATATGCCTTGTTATGCTCCGATAGTAAGTTTCGGAGAGTTTTACCAGGCATATCTTACAATAGGTGTTTTGACTTTGACATTAAGCTATTTCCAGCTTGCAAGATTTTTCAGGAAAATGACAGAATAGCAATTTTTATTTTTTTTTCAGTTAAAAATTTAAATCATTTGTCTTTTGTACACTCTATGAGAGGAATAATAATTTTATTGATAGTTTTATTAATTGCAGCAGGTTGCCAGAGTTCTGAAGATAGTGATAAATTACAGGTGATTGTTAGCACGAGTCCCTATGATACATTTGCAGAAAGTGTCGGTGAGGATAGGATAAATGTTTATGTAATGGTTCCGGAGGGTGCAAATCCTCATTCATATGAGCCTTCGCCAAAAGATATTGCCCAAGTTTCAAATGCTGATGCATATATAAAGGTCGGAAGTGGTATTGATTTTGAAGAGAATTGGATTGATAAACTGAAAAGTGTTAATAATAATATGACTATTATAGACAGTTCAGAAGGTATTAATTATGTGGAACCACATTTATGGACAAGCCCAAAAAATGCCAAAAAGGTTGTAAGTAATATTTACAGGGGTTTTGTTAACCTTGAGCCTGAGTATGAGAAGTTTTATAAAAATAACACTGAAAAATATATTGCAGATTTAGAAGAGCTGGATAAAGAAATAACCCAGAAACTAAAGGAGGATAACCCTTCCTATTTTTTAGTCTACCATGGTGCTTGGGAGAATTTTGCTGAGCACTATAATCTGACGCAGATTGCTGTTGAGAAAGAGGGCAAAGAACCTTCTGCCAGAGATTTGCAGGACACAATAGATCTTGCAAAGAAGTATAATATAAGTGTTGTTTTTAGTTCTCCCCAGTTTTCAAAAAAAAAACCGCAAGTAATTGCAAATGAGATTAACGGGGAGATAGTGCTTATAAGCCCTCTTGAAAAGGATTATATCAATAACACCTTAAACTTTGCTAATGCCCTGTCCTGAAAATACAATGGCTTCCATAATAAAAGTACAAAATGTGTCCTTTTCTTATTATAGAGGACAGGATGTTTTAACAAATGTTTCAATGAACGTGAATGAGCAGGATTTTCTGGGAATAATTGGGCCTAACGGGGGCGGTAAAAGCACTTTATTAAAACTAATACTCGGTCTAATTACACCCACTAATGGCTTAATTGAAGTTTTCGGTAAAAGCCCAGTGGAAGGCAGGGAGCAATTAGGATATGTCCCGCAGTATTTTTCTTTTGATTTTGATTTTCCTATGACTGTCCTGGATGTGGTTTTAATGGGCAGGCTTAAAATTAAGAAAATGGGTAAGGGCTATTCTAAGGCAGACCTTCGCGCAGCTATTGATTCATTAAAAAAAGTGGAAATGCAAAAGCACAAAAACAGACAGATTGCAGAGCTTTCAGGAGGGGAGAGACAAAGAATCCTTATTGCTAGAGCGCTGGCAGTTTCTCCCAAGGCATTAGTGCTGGACGAGCCGGTCTCAAGTATAGATTCTGCCTGGCAGCCAAAGTTTTATAATTTACTAAAGGAACTCAATAAAAAAATCGCAATTATACTTGTAACACACAATGTTGGGATGATATCAAGCTATGTGGATAAAATTGCCTGCTTAAATAAGACACTACATTATCATGGAGAGACGCAGGAAGGAATTGATCATTTATCAAAGAGCTATAAATGCCCTGTGGAATTAATTGCCCATGGCGTACCGCACAGAGTTCTGGGTGAGCATAAGTGATTGAAATGTTGGAATACCAGTTTATGCAGAATGCAATAATAGCTGCCTTTCTTGTGGGAATCGGCTGTGGTGTGGTCGGGACTTATGTTGTTTTGAAAAGACTGGTTTTTATTAGTGGAGGAATTGCGCATGCTGCTTTTGGAGGTGTAGGACTTGGATTACTTTTAGGTATAAATCCCATCTTAACAGCTATCCCCTTTAGTATCGTATCAGCCCTTGGAATAGGAGTTGCAAGAAACAAAATTAAAATCACAGAAGATTCTGCTATAGGCATTTTATGGAGTATGGGTATGGCCCTAGGAATACTCTTTATTAGTCTTACTCCGGGATATACTCCGGATTTATTCAGCTTTTTATTTGGGTCAATTCTCACAGTTCCAACCAGTGATATTTATTTGATGCTTGTGCTTGACGTTTTAATAATAGGCCTTGTCATATTTTTTTTCAAGGAGTTACGGGCAATCTCTTTTGATGAAGAATTCAGCAAGATTGCAGGGCTTCCTGTTAATATATTGTATATTCTTTTGTTGTGCATGGTTGCTCTGAGTATAATAATGATGATAAGGGTGGTTGGTATTATTTTGGTGATTGCCTTATTAACAATTCCCACTGTCATTTCCCGTCAGTATTTTAGTAGACTACCCGCAATTATGATTTTTTCTGTTGTTTTTGCTGTAATTCCTGGCATAATCGGACTTATTTTAAGTTATTTTTATGATTTAGCTTCAGGTGCAACAATTGTACTTATCTTGGGGCTCACGTTTGTACTTAGCACATTGATAAAATTTGTCAGAAAGCGATAGTTTTAAGCTGTTCTTAGCCCTCTGAAGTTGTTTTCTAATTCCAAGATATTCGATAAATTATTTTGATAATGGAATGTATTAAAGCCATGTTTAGAGGGCATAACCACATCCTCATAATAATCATCCCCTATCATAACACTTTGAGCCGGGTTAATAAATTCGCTCAGCTTCAGCCAGTATTGGTCTTTATCTTTTTTGCATCCCGCATGCTCTGAAGAATAGATTAAATCAACCCACAGTTCATAATAGGTTAAAAATTTATTAATCGTTTTTATTCTGGAGTTGGAAACAACACCAGTGTATTTACCTCTCTTTCTGAGCGTGTCAATAACGTATCTGGCATTTTTGTTTACAAAATCCTTTGTCATAGCTTTTTCAAGCTCATCATAATATACATTTGAAACGTTTAAAAGGGAGGTCAAATCTGCGGTATCCCACCTACCTCTCCTGTTTCTTTTTAAACCTGCTGCGTTGGCAATGTCTGATATTTCTCTAAAGGTCAAGCCAGTTTCTTGGCAAGTTCTAAAAATCACATTATCATATATATGGCCATATATCTCCCCATCTACGAGTGTATTATCCATATCTAATAGGTACCATCTCATAATAGGTGTAGAATTTTTTTTATAAATATAAATTCTGCGGAAAATTTTTCAAAAGGGTTAATTAACCTTCTTTGGGCCTTGCGGCTGGGTTTGTTGCCAAATAGCGCCGCCAATTACTCCACCAACCATACAAAAAATACCAAGGACAAATATATTTAGCACTAAGCTTAAGACATATGCGATTACACCCATTGTTTCTAGTGAAAGGCCTGTTCCCTGAAACTCTGAGAGAATTTGGTTTGCTGTTCCAAAAGATATACTTAATATTATGTGAATCAAACCTACTACAGTCCCTGAGATTAAACCTGTAATAAGGCCAACAAGCGTTCCTTCTTTAATATCTATTTTTCCGATTGTCTTATATAAAAGAAATGAGGCCAGAATTCCACCTCCAATACTCCATAAACAACAACCCATAGAAACTAGAGGAGTAACAGATAATATTATAACGGGAATCGATGCCAAAACTGCTGGTTTTATTTTATTCATTTTTACCTCTTTTGAAGTTCAATAATAATATTAAAAAGTTCTGTATTTTCCTCTTTATAAATTTTACTAAGCTCTCAACAATCTCCATTAGTGCTGGCATTATAAATAACATCCCCGCCCCTCCTGCCAGGGCTCCTGTAAAAACCCTGGAAAGATAGTTACTTTGCCAAACCCCAAATAGCTGTCCTACACCATCTATTGCCATTGGCAGCAGAGCGAGAAAAAGATAGGATAATGGAATCTTATTGGAGAAGCTGTAAAAAAGACCGCCCAGAAAAGCCCCCATATAAATTGCAAAGCATCTTTGACATACAGGCATTTGACTGCCAGCAAGGTGAAAGGACCTCTCGGGCTTTTGATGGCACACGAGTGAAAAAGCAACATAAGTGGAGTCTGCTAGAAGCCCTGAATCTAATGTGGCAAAAATAATCCAGGCATTTAGTAATGCTAAAAGCAGTAATATTGTGATGTAAATTCTCATTATTATATAAGTTAATGTATTTAGTAATAAAAGTTTTCAAAATATTTAAAAATCCGTAGTCTTTTATATCTTATATGAAGATAGGGATTATTTCTGATACACACGACTGCATTAAAAATACTTTAAGGGCTTTTGAGTACTTAAATAAAAATGAGGTAGAACTAGTCCTGCATTGCGGAGACTGGGTGGCTCCATTTATGCTGGAAGCGACTAAAAAACTAAATTGCCCAATAAAGGCAGTGTTTGGCAATAATGAGGGTGCCAGGTATCCATATTTTGAGAAGATTAAAAGAGAAGGGTTAAATATTGAGTTGGGCGATGAAGGTGTCTGGGAAGGGGATTACGATAACAAGAGAATTGCAATTACTCACGGTCATCAGCCCATTATTTTAAAGCTTTTAATTGATTCAGGAAAATATGATTTAGTAGCTTCCGGGCACACTCATATGGCAAATATTGAAATGTCAAATAAAACTACACATGTGAATCCGGGGGCTATAATGGGTGCCAAAAAGCTTGATATATTTGACAAATTTACTCTTGCTCTCTATGATACAGAAACAAACAGGCCAGAGATTGTTTATTTGGATAATAAATA
>JBMCCQ010000001.1:0-52587 GCA_048618745.1 Candidatus Nanoarchaeia archaeon | reverse complement strand
TAACTAAACACTGTCTGAATTTTTGAGACAAAAAAACGCTCACCTCACTTAGGATATGCTCAGACCCGGTTTTTTTTGAAAAAATGGGACTCTATCTTTTAACAAGGAAATATTCCAATAAGTTTGCAAGATAACCATTTATGACAATTATGACAATTATGATTTTATGAGTGAGAAGATAGTTGAAGAGGATTTTGTGACAAAAAATGGTAGAATAATGCATTATAATGCAATAAAATTGTAAGAAAAAAGAATAATTTGACCAGATTGTATCCCAGATCCTCCTAAATCCTCTCTCCATCCCTATAAACTACTCACTTTTGCCTGTTTATTTTTAAATACAGCCCCATGATCTAAAGATGCAGGACTAGTTTAACCCGTACCCCTTTACAATGCGCATTATAATGCATTGCAATGCATTGTAATGGCCATTATAATGCATTATAATGCCCCCATGTAAACAAAGATATATATTAGAGCATATAATACCCAAAAGAAGAGCAACACACCCCAAACAACCCATAAAACAGACCCAAAAATCCAGTGACAACAGACAAAAGTGAGCAAAACAAAGGCATATCTGACCAAAAACCCATTATAATGCATTGTCTGCATTGCATTATAAACATTGCAAACATTGCAAATGTTGATAATGCGGCACAGGGATAATCCAAGAATTGGACAACTGAAGGCCTGAGAACCCATTATAATGCCATTAAGATAAAATGCCGACAATCAGATATGGCTAACATTGTAAATTTTCTTAATCTTTTCTTTGTTTTTAGCATTAAATAACTTCTCCCCACTGGGCAGGATATTTTCTTCAACAACATCCTTTTTCTTTAAAGAATTCATAACCACCCTCACTGTATTAATGCTGTTGCCGGTTTTTTCTGCAATCTTTGTATAGCCAATAGGATCAGGCTCAGTTAAAAGCAGGTTAAGGAGCTTATTCTCAGGGTTGGTTAAAGTATATTTCTGAGGCGTTGTCTCCTGAACGGGTTCCTCTTTGGGCTGTTCAGTCTTATGCTCGGTAAGCATCTTCTGCACATTTTGTGTGAGTTCTTCCCCCTTTTGCTTATGAGCACTCTCAATTTTTTCCATTCTGTCATGCACATCATCAAAAGCCTTGCCCACAATTGAAACCAGTTCAGAAATATTTTTTTCCAGGTTTTTTATGTCATTTTCCTGCCTTGACTGATAACTGTGAAGATGATTTATCCATGACTTAACCTTATTAAGCTCGGCCTCAGTGACAGAGCGATGGTTGTGGTGGTCATTTTGCAGGCGTAAAGAAAAATTATGCAGGTAATCCATCCACTTTTTCTGGTGGTCAAAATCATCCCTCAAATTCCTGAAATGACGCACCAGCGAATGGGCAAAATTATCAATTTTTTTATGCAAGTGCTTTTCCCTGTTAAAAAACCTGCTTAAAACCCCCATAATTATATTGCGAGCCAACATATATATAAAAAGGTTTTGGGAAAAGTGAGAACTCATACCAATTGTTTGCATAGTTTCTTAATATCAATTTCCTTGTCAGTATTTACCTCTACTATCCTGTGGCCCATCTCGTAAGCCTCCTGGCCGCATATGTCAAATATTTCTGCTTCCATATTTTCCTCCACTTTATCCTGGCTGTAACCTCTTTCTTTGAGCCTTTTTTTGAGTGTTTTCAGGTCACAATGGGTAATAATGCAAAAATCAGCATACTTTGGAGGAACATAATGAGACATATGGCTGTCAATTACTCCTCCCTCACTTATTCTACTAATAAGTACCTTTACCAGTTTATCCTCATCAATAATCTGGCATTGTCTTTGCTCATCGTAGCCTTCTGACAGGTTTTCTTGCGAAATCAAATTATTAACATCTATTAATTTTAGTTTCATTTCCCCTGCTAAGGCCTTTGAAAGCGTAGTTTTACCCGTTGCAGGTGTGCCTGAAACTAAAATTCTCGGCTTGGGAAGAGGTTTTCGCAGGTAAGTCTGCCCGGGTGAGTAGCTCTTTTCAAATACATTAATGTATAAGTCTTCCCTTACAGGAATTCCTGCCTGTATAAAAGCGGTTGCAAGCTCTCTGGCGGCCTCTTCCTTTTCACTTGAAGTTTTGAAATTCAGCAGCCTTTTTAGTGTGAAATCACAAAGATAATCATTATTTATGCAGAGAACAACTGCCCTTTTATTTTCTCTCACTTTTCCTTTTCCAAGGTCAACTTCTATTTCATCAAGCACCCATTTATTTTTACTCTTTTTTTCAAATCCATGAAGAAACAGCTCAAATGCCACTATATTTTTTACTAGCTCATATGCACACAGCTCTATTGAGCTGAATTCTTCGAACTCGAGCTTATTTTTCCTTGATAGCTCAACTACCCTTCCAAGATATTTGCAGACTTTCTGCCTTGGACCCTTTTTAGTCCACTCATTTTTTACAAGGTAGGCATACTTATGCCCCTTTACTTTTTTTGCCCGGACGAACATAGGATTAGGCACTATGAATTATTTATATAATTTTCCAATTATCCCTGCAATAAGAACACATGTTTGACAAACTACTTGCCAAAATATTTCAAAACATCCGCGGGTAAGGAGTAAGTATAAAATTTCTTTTCAGAAGGTACAAACAATACCCCTGCTGTAAAAAGCTCAGAGCCCGCATGAATACCTCCTAAATATCTCTTAGCCTCCTCAAGAAATTTCCTTTTCCTCCCAAAAAAACTTTTTTTCCCGTTATTCTCATATGCATAGCGGGCTATAACTTGAGGCAAAACAGTTGCATGGACCAAAGCAAAGTAATGTCTTAGCCCCGAGTCATCCGATATAACAATATTCTTATTGACAGGGTCCATTATATTAAACCCAAAAGTCAGGGCTGCAAGCACCCTGTCAGGAGTATAGGCAGTTAGTTTTCTGTAATTAGCAATTTCTGCAGAGATAATGGCTCTCCTGTCAGTATATTTTGAAAGCATTTCAGATATTTTTTGAGGAGAAGACTTTTTATGTTTATCAGAAACCTTGCGGAGCCAGGAGATATCTGAATTAAATTGCCTGGCTAGTTGAGTGTAGTAATTGTAAAAATCCTTAATAGGAGAACCAGGTTCTTTACTGCACCTTTTTTCAAGAGCCTGCATTCCGCAATAAAGCTCAGCCGGAATTATTTTACCAAATTTTCTGGGAATTTTTTTGATATTATTTTTCTGGCATGGCTCATAAATAATAGTTTCAACGTCCTTAAGGGCTTTGAAAGGCTCAGAGGAGTTAATGTTAAAATCCAAAAATAAGTGAAGCCTTGGACCTTTATAGTTGTAACCGCCTGTGAGATGATAGTTGTCTGAAACGATTTCATCCAGTTTTACATCGTTGGGTATTGATGGAACATTATTCCAATTTTGCAACTCATGTCGTATCTTTTCATCTGCAATCTTTTTGACTACACCGTATAAATCCGGCTGCGCTAAGGCAAGGACTCTCAGAAAATCTCTCTTTGAAATGCAAGCCGAACTCATAATGCGCGAAATCAATCTGAAAATTTAAGATTAACTTTTTTTTATATCAAAGTTGTAATTGAGAGATGTGATTAAGAGTAGTTTGTTTATCAGGAATAGCATCAATTGCTCCCTTTTTTGTAACAGTAAGCGCAGCAGCAACATTAGAAACATAGACATACTTTTTTATCAATTCAAAATTTAACTCTTTTCTGGTATAGTCTGAGAGCTGTGCAAGGAGAGTGCCAATAAATGCATCACCCGCGCCTGTAGAGTCGACACACTCGACCTTAATTGAAGGTATTCTTTCACATCTGTTTTTATTTGCATAAACGGTGCCCTTCTCTCCCCTTGTTATGAACACATTTTCTGCCCCAAGCCCAAGTAAATAGTTAATTGCCTCATCAAGAGAAGTTTTGCCTGAAATCAGTTTTGCCTCCTTTTCACTTGCTTTAACTATATGTGAATGCCTGATGAACTCCTTTGATTTTTCAATAAATTCAGAGACTTCAGGAAATAATGCTGGCCTGTAATTGGGGTCAAAGCTGATTATTTTATCATTAAAGGTAAGAAGATAATTATAGGTCTTTTCAAGCTCTCCTCCCAAAAATGCTGTGGCGCTTGAAAGATGTATAATCACTGATTTTTTTATAAGCTCATCAGGAATATCATCTTTTTGAAGCTTTTTATCTGCCCCCCTGATAAACTCAAAGCCATCTGAGACAAAAGCAAGCGTAGTATTAATGTTACTCCTTTTGATGTATTCCGTGCTTAAACCTGTTTTTTGCAGTGTATTAATAAGAAAATTTCCAAAAGAATCTTTACCCACGCAGCCAGTAAATATGGCATCTGCGCCAAACCTGTGGATTGCAACTGCAGCATTTGCCGGTGCACCCCCTGCCTTTTTATAAAAGCACTCTGCTTCAGATATTTTTTTATTCTCGGCGCTTACAAAATCAACCAAAAGCTCACCCGGACAAAGAACAGTACCCATACTATTTTTTCTAAAAAAAACATATATAAATATTTTTATGAATTTTCTTTCTCAGTATCATTATTTGAAGCTATTCTTGCGGCTGCAACAACATTGTCATCAGAAGCTAATTTCATAAGCCGCATACCCTGGGTGTTTCTTCCTATTACTGAAATCCCTTCAACAGTTGTTCTGATCATTATACCTTTTGAAGAGATAAACATAATTTCATCGTCGGGAGAGACAGATTTTACTGCTACAACTTTGCCGTTTCTTTGTGAACATACAATATTTTTTACTCCTATACTTCCCCTGCTAACCAGCCTGTAATCATCAATATTTGTTCTCTTGCCATAACCGTTTTCCGTGATAGTTAATAGAGTTTTATCTTCTTCAGCGCTTACCATGCCAACAACTTCATCGCCTTTCCTTAAGTTAATACCCTTAACACCTCTTGAAACCCTTCCCATTGACCTTACATTATTTTCATCAAATTTAACTGCCATCCCGTCGCGGGAAGCGAGAAGTATGTGCTTTGTGCCGTCTGTTTTTATGACATTTATTAGCTCATCCCCTGGCTCAATAAGAATTCCCTTTATTCCGCCTGCCCTTGGCCTGGAATATGCCTTCAGGCTTGTTTTTTTCACAAGCCCGTTTTTTGTAGCCATTAACAGATATTGCTTTTCGTCAAACTTATCTATTTTTACAAAAGCAGCAATTGTTCTTCCCTTTGAAAGCTGGAGAAGGTTAACAATGGCCTTTCCAGCACTATACCTTCCGGATTCAGGTATTTTCCATACTTTAAGCCAATGGACCTGGCCGTCGTCAGTAAAAAACAATATATAATCATGGGTGTTTGCAATAAAGAGATGCTCTACTACATCATTTTCTTTGGAGGTAGTGGCCCCGATAATACCCTTTCCCCCTCTTTTTTGAGCCCTGTAAGTCTTAAGCGGGGTTCTTTTAATATAGCCTGAGTGACTTATCGTTACAACAACATCTTCCTTTTCTATTAGGTCCTCAATTTCTATGTCATCATCTTCATCTTCAAAAGTGATCTCTGTTTTTCTCTTATCCCCGTAATTATTGATAATTTCATTAAGCTCATCTTTAATGAGTTGGTTTATCTTTTCATTTGAGGCAAGTATTGATTCCAGCTCACCTATCAGTTTCTGGGTTTCCTTTAAATCATCCCTAACCTTGTTTTGCTCCATATTGGTAAGTCTTTGCAGCCTCATTTCAAGTATAGCTTTTGCCTGGCGCTCGCTTAGACCATAATTTTCCATCAGGCCTTGTGAAGCTTCTGAAGCAGACTTTGAGCCTCTTATCAGCTTTATTACTGAATCAAGATAGTCAAGTGCAATTACAAGGCCTTGCAGAATATGCTCTTTTTCTCTTGCCTTTCTTAAATCATATTTTGTCCTTCTTACAACAACGCTTCTTCTGTGAGAAATAAAATGCCCAATAATTTCCCTTAGGTTCATAACCTTGGGCGCATTATCAACAAGGGCCAGAAGGTTCATCCCAATTGTTGTCTTAAGCCTTGTAAATTTGTATAGCTGGTTGAGAACAACATCCTTGTTTGCCTCGCGTTTCAGGACAATCACTACCCTCATTCCTGTCCTGTCAGATTCATCTCTTATATCCGCAATCCCCATTATATTCTTATTATTTACCTGATTGGCGATTTCTTCAACAAGCATGGCCTTATTAACCATGTAGGGTATCTCGGTTACAATCAAACAGTTCCTGTTTCTTACGGTTTCCTCATGAATTTTTGATTTAACAAGAACTTTCCCATGGCCTGTTGCATACGCTCTCTGAATTCCGCTTGTACCGGTAATAATACCCCCTGTCGGGAAATCAGGGCCCTTAACTGTTTCCATCAGTGCTTTTGTTTCAAGCTCAGGATTATCAATAAGTGAAATTGTAGCCTTGCATATTTCTGTAATATTATGAGGCGGGATGCTTGTTGCCATTCCAACAGCAATGCCGCTTGTCCCATTAACAAGAAGGGTTGGAAGCTTTGAGGGAAGCACAGTAGGCTCCTGTAACGTCCCGTCAAAGTTGTCCATAAAGTCAACTGTTTCCTTATCTATGTCCGAGACAAGCTCTTCAGAAATTTTTGCCATCCGTGCTTCAGTATATCTCATGGCAGCTGCACTGTCGCCGTCAACACTTCCGAAGTTACCATGCCCGTCAATTAAAGGATATCTTAAAGAAAAGTTCTGCGCCATTCTTACAAGAGCATCATAAACAGAAGAATCACCATGAGGGTGATACCTACCTAACACATCACCTACAATTCTTGCACATTTTTTATACGCCTTATTATGCTGCATCCCCTGCAGGTTCATAGAGTAAATAATACGACGATGCACAGGCTTGAGGCCGTCTCTAACATCAGGCAAGGCCCTGCCAATAATCACAGACATAGCATAGTCCAGGTAGTAGCTTTTCATCTCCTCTTCAACAGGCCTTATTACTTTTCTAAAGGCTTCAGGGGCTATTGTAGCTTCTTCTACAGCCTTATTAGCTTCCATTTTCTCCTGAGAAGCATTTTGAGTGTTCTGGTCTTCTTCAAAGTCTTTTTCTGTCATTTTATGGATTACTAAGAGCTTGTTGGGCTTTTTAACTTAATCAAAGCCATTATAATCTTCATTTAATAAAGAAACAGGTATTTATATAGCTTTCGATAAAATTTGCTCAGTATAAGGCTTCTAAACTCTAAATTTTGGCATCTGAGAGGGGCCCTGCCACTTAGTCTTCATTCACCCTGAAAACCTCGTCCCCCTTGTAACAAGGTTTATCTACTACCACTCCTACCTGACTTCCTTCACCTGCTACCTGCACCTGCTTTGAGTTTACCTCCATTGAGCCAAGGATTTGCTCAAAATCACTTTTTCCCCTGAAATGAAGCCAGTCTCCTGGTTGTATTTCATCCGATAATCTTATAACTGCAACTTTAAGGTTCCGAAAATATTTTTCCACAGTTCCTGCTTTTTTTTCTTCCATTGTTGTCATTATGTTTAATCCAAAAGACGCTATAAATAATTTTTGTTTCGAAAGCCAAAAGTTTAAAAATCAGGCCATAAATTTTGAATTTATGGCTGATATTCAAAACAAAACCATCCTTGGAAATATGCTTTATAATGAAAAAAAGATATTCATTGAGCATTATGGAGAGACAGAGTATGAAAGGATTCTCTCCTGTATCAAAGATAGTGAGGCCAGCTCCATCCTGAAAGGCGCACTTATCTCGCAGAATTATTATCCGCTCAAAGCCCATGTTGGGTTTTTAAGGGCTGTTGAAAAAGAATATGGAAGGGAGAATTTAAAAAATATCATTGAAAAGCTTGCAGAAGCCCAGGTAAGCGGATTATACGGCCTCCTGATAAAGTTTATCTCGTTTGCAACAGTTGCAATGAAGGCGAACAAGATGTGGAAAAAGCAGTTTGAGACAGGAAATATAAAAGTCAATATCTCAGATACAAAAATAATAATACACCTGAAAAATTATGAAACAGAAGAGATACATGCTTTCGCCGCATGTGTCTGGATGAAAAGGTTTATTGAAATCATTGAAAAAACAACTATAAGAAAATACTTTTTCAAATTTATTGACAAATCATCAATTGATTTTATATACGAAATGGAGTAGTGAATAATATGACACATTCAGAAAACAAAGAACTTGAAGAACATTCAAAAGAAGTCCTGCGCCTTTTTTCAGAGGCAGTGGAAAGAGCCTTAAATGAGTTTTATAAAACTAACAGGAAAAAAATAGGTGTATTGTTTTCGGGAGGGGTGGATTCAACTTTTATTGCATATACATTACAAAATAAAAGTAAGTCATTTTCATGTTATACCGCAGCCCTGAAAGGCGATGGTTTAAGCCCTGCCAGGGACCTGGTTTCTTCAAGAAGTGTTTCAAAAAAATACGGGTTTATACTGCAGGAGAACATCCTGGAGATTAACGAGATGGAAGAATGTTTAAAAAAAGTAATTAAAATTATTGACAGCACTAATATAGTCAAAGTAGGGGTTGCACTTCCTGTGTTTTTGGCCATGAAAAAAGCAGCTGAAGATAATGTGGAAGGGGTATTTTCCGGTCTTGGCTCTGAAGAAATTTTTGCAGGCTACCAAAGGCATGCACAGGCAGAAGATATTAATGAAGAATGTAGAAGAGGGATGGAAGGTATTCAGGAAAGAGACCTTGACAGGGATAATAAAATTGCAGAATATTTTGGAATCAAGATACTCCTTCCTTTTCTTGACAAAAAGATTGTCGACTATGCACTAAACATCCCGGGGCATCTGAAAATAAACAAGGAACACAAAAAACTTGTTTTAAGGGAGGCTGCAGTTCATGCAGGTATTGATATGAATACAGCGTACAGGAAAAAGCTTGGGGCGCAGTACGGCTCGAAGTTCGACAGAGGCATTCAAAAACTTGCAAAGAAAAAAGGTTTCAAATATAAATCTGAATATCTGGAAAGCCTTTACTGAGTGTCATCTTTTAAATTCTGTACCTTGTTAAGCATTTTAGACAAAGAGTCCTCCTGTGTTTGCTGCCCCTCATCCTCTGCTGCTTTTGTACCAATATTAAATATCCTTTCGCACCCCTTTTGTATAAACTCATAAACTTTTGGAGAGTGTCCAGAAAAATGCTCTTCCAAAAGCCTGTTGATAAGCTTTCGCCTAAGCCCTACTGATACATTGTTTAGGCTGCTTATGCCAAGGTCATCCATCAAATTATCTATTATTTTTGTGGAATCATCCTTTGTAAAGTTATTAAGGAATGTAGTTATGGCCCGGTACCTGTTAGTATCTTTTGGAATCTCAATCTGCTGTAAGTCCATCTGCTCAAGCGTATCATCCTTTTTAATCCCTGTTTTTTCAATAGACTGTGATATTACTGAGCTTGCTGATTCCATTAACAGAAAACCCATGCCTTCAACATAATGCTTATCATCAATATATATTCCAAGAGGAGTAGAAATAATATTTTTTATCCCGTAATTTTCATCTCCGGAAAAAGAGATTTTGCTCATTGCCGTATCAATCTGCTTTTGAGAATCAGTAATATCTGTTTCAGGCATATCAATAAAAATTTCCTGCTTTAAGGTATTAGCTATTGTGTCGGCAAATGTAGGAATAAGTATGTTAAAAAACTCTTTTATTGCAGACTGTTTCATCTCGTCGAGAAACTCATCAGTTTTGTCAATTCCAAGCATTGACTTTAGCATGATATTACCTAAAGTTATTGCGCTGTCCCTGAAAATGAAGATTAGCAAGGTGGCTGTGATGTAGCCGGAAAGCTTCACAGGTATAACAATAACTCCTTCTCCCAGATTATTGATAATCTTTTCGAAATTGTCAAATGTTTGAGATTTTACATCAAGGGGCTTTAGTAAAATTTTCTTCCCAAGCATTCCTGAAATTGCTTCAGTTGCATTGTCAATACAAAAATGAAGATTAAGCTGAAGCCTTAATGAATTAATTCTTTCAGGGGGCAGGTGCCTGTGAAAAACACCCCACAAAAAAGCATCTATAAACTTCTGCTGCTCTTTTTTTGTAAGCATTGAAAGGTCAGAGATGTTAAATTTTTTTGCATAATCCTCAAGAAGGATTTCTCCTGCTATTCCCCCCAGATACTGTTTTGCAAAAGCAGTAATAATCTCTTTAAATCTATCCATAAAATAAACAAATACAAGAGAGAATATAAATTTTTTTACTATTTGGACTTAACCATTGAATCAAGGTCCCGCTGGAAATGTGAAACAACCCTTACAAGGTCAGAGGAAGTGATTATCCCGACAAGAGTGTTCTTATCATCAATAATTGGTATCTGCTTAATCTTTGCAAGACCCATCCTTCTTGATACTTCAGAAATTGTGTCATCAATATGGGCAGTAATCAAAGTTTTTGTCATAATATCATCCACTTTAGTAGATTGCGGGTCTTTGTTCATTGCTACAACCTTATAACAAATATCCCTTTCAGTAAGAATTCCAATAGGATGCCCGTTTTCAACCACTACCAAATCTGCAACCAGATTTTGCTTCATGCTCTTTGCAGCATCAAGGACTAAGCTGTCTTTGGAAGTGGTTTTAATATTTCTATTCATCCAGTTTTTTATTTTCACTTTCCTGCCTCAGTTTTGTTCATCTTCCGACTTCTCCTGCCCTTCGCTTTGCTGCTGGTGACCTTTCTGGTTTTCAGCGGACTCCTGCGTTTTCTGTACAGAATCCATCTCTTCTTCATTAAGGATTTTTGCCAGGTCAAGAAGTATCAGAAGCCTGTTGTTGTTTTGCTCATTCTTTTGCTGCTCTTCCTTAGAGCCAGAGGGAACAATTGCAACCCCTTCCAAAAAATCTGAGTTAATTTTCTGCGTAATTAATCCGGGGGCCTGCTCTATTTGCTCTTCAGAAACCCTGATTGCCTCTCTTGAATGGTCCACTATCATACCAACCATATTCTGACTGGTTTCTACAACAATAATCCTTGTATCCTTGTCTCTCTCCTTGCCCTGCAACCCAAGTTTCTTGGCAAGGTCAACTACAACAATAATTCTGCCCCGCAGGTTTATTACTCCTTCTACGAAGGCAGGCGCATTTGGTATGCGGGTAATCGGAACCATCTTAATAATACTGTTTACCTCGTTAATATCAACACCGAATTCTTCCTGGCCAATGTTGAACACAACGAGCTGCCTTTCTGAATATTCTTTTTGTTCCTCTTTTTTTTGTGAATCTTTTTCTTCCGCCATTTTTATCTTAGAAATACTGAATAACAGTCATTCCCCCTTTTTTATGTTTGTATTAGAAACACTTATATATATATTTTACGCATTGATATAATCCATCGCGCTTGTTTCGCTAAATGGTTTTCTGTAGATTCTTTCATTAGCATTATACATCTGGAACTTTGGTTTTGCTGAGCCATCCAGAAATTCTGTTTTCCCGAGAACCAGGAATCCGCCTTTCTTAAGTTTGCTAAAAAGGCTTTCATACAAATCCTGTTTGGTTTTTTTCTCAAAATAAATAACCGTGTTTCTGCAAAAAATAATATCATATATCATCTCCCCAGAAGGATTTAAAATATCTCCAACCTCAAAGTTGACCATATTCTTTATTTCCGGGACAACATAATAAAGACCTTCATGATAAGTGAAATACTTTTCTTTTAATTCATCTGGCATCTCCATCAATGCGGATTCTTCGTATGCTCCGGTCTTTGCCCTCTCGATGGTTTTTGGCTCAAGGTCCGTGCCATGGATTTTTACAAGGAAATTTTTCATATTGTCTCCAAGAACTTCCTTAAAAACAATAGCAATTGAATAGGCTTCTTCCCCTGAACTGCACCCGGCTGACCACACAGAAATGCTATAATTATTCATCTCCATTTTTTCCTTGATAAATTGTGGAAAAATCCAGTTCATTAATTCCTTAAAAAGGCTTTTATCCCTGAAAAACCGGGTTACGTGGATTGTCAACTCTTTTTCAAGAAGCTTTTTCTCTTCATCACTTGCTGAAAGAAGACGGGCATATTCCATATACGAATTTATCTGAAGCTTCCTAAGTCTGCATTCAACCCTGCGCATTAAAAATGTGTCCCTGTAATTATGTGTATCAAAATTCAAATACTTTTTAATTTGCCCCTTTAAAAACTGCCAGTTTTCTGGGTCATCTACTTTTATTATAGATATAAAATTATTATCCATCATTTTCTAAATCGTTTTACGGCCTTCTTTATTTGTAATAACAGCAGTAAAATCTTGTGTATTGAACCTCACTGTGCGCCCCAGATTACCTCCAGTGCATTCTGCCTCAATGGGAATATTTCTGTTTTTTAAATTTTCAAGAACTTTTCCGGTATTTTCTTTACCTATATTACGCATTGAAACCTGCGAGTGAGTGAACATATTTCCACCTCCAACAACCTTGGCTCTTAAGTTTCTGTGCTCACATCCCATAGAGTACATTTTGTTAAGCATTTTCTCAATTGCCACATCGGCGAATCTTAAGTAGCGCAGAGAAGTAACTATATCCAGGGTAAGCTCCAGCTTATCTTTTGTGAGTGGTTTTGGAATTACATCTATTGCCCCGTTACTTAATATATCCAGATAAGAATAATTTTTATCAGTATTTGCGACAACAATATTTGCCATGCTGTTAAGATTAAACAACTCACTTACTAATGAACAGGTGTCCTCCCCTGCTAATTTGAAATCAAGCAGCAACAAATAAGGATTAATCTCCTTGAATTTTTCGACAGCATCATCTACATTTTTTGCAACGTATTTAATCTCATAGCCCTTATTCTCAAGAGAATTAGTAATAGTTTTAAGAGAATAATCATCGTTTTCAGCAAGCAGAGAGCTTTGCTCCACTGGCGTAAATTTGGCGTTGCTGCTGTCAGGAAGCATTATATGTGCAAGACCTGCAATACCTTTCTGCCTGTCATAAACCATCAGCCCTATACAGGAGCCAAGCCCAATACAGGTTAGTGTGACAGGCTCATTAACCACATATAACCTTCCCATTCCTACAACAATTTCATCTACCATTTCAACTCTTGTCCAGCTCAGAATTATAGGAGTTATGCATCTTATTTAGTAATACTTTCATTGTTTCTAAATCAAAGATGAAAATAAAATCACCTTTTATTGGATGACCTTCAATTGAAATTTTCGCCTTGTTGCAAAGCACCTTATCGGCGTATTCACCCATTCTCATAAGAAGTGAATCAAGTATAGCCTGAACCATATCTGTTGCTACAACCGGAACACCAGGCATAATCTTGAGGTTAATCATATCTGAAATTGCATTTAAATAGGAGCCAATAAAGATATTTGCCATTTCCTTAAAGGCAGATTCACTTAGCTCGTCCATAATTTTAGTATGACCAATTTCATTGCCCATCATTAGGTCTACAAGCCCCATTGCACAATCCCTTGAAAATATGAAAAGTGTTTCTCCTGTAAGCTCTCCCACAATTGGAGAATAAATACTCATAACTATCCTTTCAGGGCCCCCGAATTTTTCTGCAAAATTATTAAGAGGTATAAAGTCGGCTTCAGGAACATCCATTTCTATTTTTTTATTAAGAATTTTTGATAATGAAACGGCAGCATTTCCCGCACCTATGTTTCCAACTTCTTTGATTGCATCCAGCTCCATGTCTTTTACATCGTATTGGTTATCCATAAGATCACTCCGTTTCTGCTAAAATTTTACCACAATTAATAATTTATAATATTTTCTATTCTTAGCCTCTTCTGCTTTTAACACCATAGTCACTCTCCAGCTTCTTTAAAACTTTATGATAGCTTTGGGCGTCAAACATAAAAACAAAATCACCGTTTATATTGTAGTCATCAAGAGATATTTTTGTTGTAAAACAAAGCATTTTTTTCTCCGGGTTTTCAATTCTTCCCCAGACATAATCAATAATCGGCCCCACATAGTCGGTTGCAACTATAGGTATGCCGGGAAGTATTGTAATCTGAAAAAGCTCTGAGAGCGCATTAAGATACGAGCCAGTAAAAATATTCGCCATTTCTCCAAACGCTGATTCAGAATACCTGTCCAAATATTCTGTGTTCATTTTTTTTCCGGTGAGCATCTTAACTAAATCCAAAGCATCCTTTCTCTTAAATAAGAATAGAACCTGGCCAGTCAAGTCTGCTGTTATACCACAATAGATAGAGACAACTACATTATCCTTCCCCCCGAGAATATCACATAGCTCATTTTTATCGTAAAACTCAGCTTTTGGAATCTGAATATTAACTTTTTTTTTAACAAGTTTGGATAAAGCTGCTGTGGCATTGCCTGTTGTAATACTGCTTATTTCTTTTAATGCATCCTTTTGAAGGTTACTCAGCCCTTCATTTTTTATTTTCTCTGCCATTAACATTACACCTAATCAAACAAAGTGGCTATATCCAGTATAAGAGCAACTCTGCCATCGCCCAAAATGGTTGCACCACCGAGCCCCTTAATTCCCTTGACCATCTCGTCAAGGTTTTTAATAAGCACCTGCTGTTGTGCATCAATCGAATCAACTACAATACCTATTTTACTATCGTCCTTGTCCACAACAATTACTGTATAATATTCCTGCTCTTTTGGAGGGGTTCCGTGCAACAGGTTTCTAAGCCGGACCAAAGGTATGTCTTCGTTCATTAAAAGAAACACCTCGTTACCCCCTATAGTCCTTATGTCCTTATGTTTTATTTTTACTGTCCTTACAATTGTTGAGAGCGGCAAAGCATACTTTGAATCATCAACTCTTATAATTAATGAGCTTACAATTGCAAGCGTAAGAGGTAGCTGAAGCTTTATAGTTGTCCCCTGCCCTTCTTTAGAATCAAGTTTAACATTTCCGCCGAGTTTTTTTATTTTAGTCTCAACAACATCCATGCCAACTCCGCGGCCCGAAACCTCAGTAATTTTTTTACTTGTACTTACCCCTGGCCTGAAAATTAACCTTCGCAATTCTTTTTCATCCATTGCATCAGCTTCTTCCTGAGTTACAACACCCTTTTTAATGCAGCTTTCTTTTACCTTTTGTGCATCAATACCCTTACCGTCATCAGTTATTTCAATAATTGCATTTGTTTTCTCCTTCCTGGCCGTAAGCATAACTGTTCCGTTTTCAGGCTTTCCTTCCTTTTTCCTTTCTTCGGGAGCTTCAATGCCGTGATCCACAGAATTTCTCAATAAATGAACAAGCGGGTCACCAATTTCATCAAGCACAGTCCTGTCAAATTCAATATCCTGCCCTTCAATATTAAGGTTAATGCTTTTATTTTCCTTTTTTGCTAAGTCCCTAACCATTCTTGGGAACCTGTTAAATATGTTTCCAATAGGAATCATCCTTTGCTTCATTACTTCATCCTGTATATCCAGGGTCAGCCTTGTTAATGTATCAATCAATGTTGTAAATTCCTTATCTTTAGATTCCTGAGCGTACTGCTCCAGCCTTACTTTATTAATAAGGAGCTCACCGACCAGATCCATAAGATTATCCAGACTTTTAATATCAATTTTTACACTCTGCAGTTGCTTAGTCATCGCTTCCTGTTGCTGTTTTGCAATTTTTTCCTTATCGCTTTCTTTTGAACCATCTTTTGCAGTGCCTTTTTGCTCCTGTTGTTTTTCTTTTCCTTCTAAAGAGCCACCATTAAGTTCTTCCTCAGCTAATTCAGTTACCTCATTTGATACCGCGCTGGTTACATTTTCAGCCAGCTTTTTAATATTCTCTTCACTCTCTGAGGCTATAATTATATATACATGTGTTTTGAACTGTCCAGAGCTGATTTTTTCTTTTTCAGGTGAAGTTTTCAGAATTTCTCCCTCATTACCCAAATCCCTGAGTAGCAAAAGAGTCTTTACTCCTTTCAAATCATTGCCTTCATCAAAAACAAGCGTTATGCGAAAAACCTTCTTTCCATTTTCTTTAGCATTCTTTATTTTTTCATTATCCTCGTCACTAAATGAGAGCCCTTCATCTTCCTGTACTTCTTGTTGTTTTCCTTTTGAATTCTGAAGCAGTTTTGTAATCTCCTCTGTTAAGGAATCATCAACATTATCAGGGTCATCGTCAGAAATCACCTGTAACCCCTGCTCGAGAGCATCCGCACCTCTGAAGAGTACATCAACAATATCAGAATTCACTTCAATTTGCTTGTTTCTTATTTTATCAAGAAGGTCCTCAAGGTGATGGGCCAGCTCAGAATACTTAGTGTAGCCCATCGTAGAAGCATTTCCCTTTAATGTATGAAAAGAACGGAATAGATTATGGATTACATCTTCATTTTTTGGATCTTTTTCAAAATTTAAGAGATCATCATTAATTGAATCAATGTAATCTCTGGCTTCAGATAAAAATTGTTCTTTATATTGATCGTCACCCATTTTTTCATTTATTAAACATTTTGGATTTTATTAACTAAATCATCTGCGGTAAGGCTTTCAGGATTGCCCTCTTCAATGAATTGCAACCCTTTATTTAGTTCTTCTTTACACTTTTTAAGTAATGAAACCACATTACCATCGAGTTCTACTTCTTTATCAATTGCTCTTTGAGCAAGGTCATTACCTGCCTTTGCAAGTTCAAAATATTTTTGAAACCCCATGGCAGCACTATTTCCTTTAAGCGTATGAAAACTTCGTTTCAAATCAACCAGTGTATTGTTATCATATCCTTTCTGGAGTTTATCCAGGCACTCATCAGCCTCTGAAAGCTTCTCTTTTGCCTCTGTTATAAATTGTTTTTTGAATTCTTCTAAGTCCATACTGATTCCCTCAATTAATTTTCTACTTCCTGAACTATTGAAACAGGCAGTTTATCCAGGCTCACTACCGCATCAGCCAGGTTTTTATCCACTATTGCCTTGGGCATTCCATAAATTATGCATGAATCTTCTGATTCCACAAGCACCCTCCCTTTTTGGGCCTTAACAAGCTTAGCCCCCTCAAGGCCGTCTTTACCCATACCAGTAAGAACTACCATGACCACCTTTTCACCAAAAACAGGAACCACGCTTTTCATTAGATAGTCAAGACTTGGCCTGACTCCATGTAACCTTTCTCCCAGGGTGAGCTGGATAAGGCTGTGCCCCATTTCTTGATCAAGCTCAATGGACATGTGATAGTCTGCAGGGCATATATAGGCGGTATTATCCACTAGTTTTTCTCCCACCTCTGCTTCCTTTACCTTAAAATCACTTATTTTGTCCAAGTGCTCTGCAAAAGACCTTGTAAAGCCGGAAGGCATATGCTGGACTACAAGAATAGTGAATGGAAGGTCCCCGGGCAGCTCAGAAAAAAGTCTCTTTATAGTTGATGGTCCGCCGGTTGAAGCACCAAATACCACCACACGTTTTGCTGTTTTTCCGAATTTATGAATAACTTTTTTTTTTTTATTCTCAATAACCTTGGGTTTGGATTCCAGGGCTACTTCCAATTTAGAAACAAGAGCTTCTTTAAAATCCGTAAATCTTCCATTCAAATTGAGATTCTTTGGTTTTAATAAAAAATCGATTGCCCCTGCCTCAAGAGCTTCAAAGGTCATTTTTGATTCATCATCAGTATGATCACTTATAACAAGAACTGGTTTTGGGAATTCTTCCATAAGATCTTTTAAGAATTTCAGCCCCCTGCCACTGTCTCTTTCAATATCAAGTATTATAAGATCAGGATTGTTTTTCTTTATTTCAAATAGAGCGTAATCTGCATCTGTAACATAACCACCTACCTTGAACTTTTTACTATGGCCTATTGTCTCGCGCAATATTTTTCTGGTTAATGCAGAGCCGTCGACAATAAATACAGAGTTCATGAGAAAACCCTTACCCTTCACTTGTTTCCCCTAGATACTTATCCACTATGCCTCTTACCTCTTCCAAATCAAAGGGCTTGAGGATAAGCTCTTTCGCACCGGATTCTACTGCTTCATTTACAATTTTATCCTGGCCTGCTGATGTACAGACTACAATTTTTTGCTCAGGGTTAATGGCCATTATTTCCTTAATCGCCTGTAGCCCATCCATTTTAGGCATCATTACATCCATAAAAATTAAGTCAAAGTTACCTTCCCTGACTTTTTCCACAGCTTCGAGGCCATCGGAGGCTTCCTTAATTTCTTGCACGCCCAATCTGCCCAGCATATCCTTTAAAATGTTCCTAATAAAAATTGAATCGTCCACAACTAATACTGATGTCATATTTTTTCACCTCTTTTATGAAAGCTTGGAAATTACCTGTGATATTTCGTCAGGCTTAAACGGTTTCTTTACAAATTCTGAAGCCCCTGCTTCTACAGCCTCACCAATAATTTTCTCCTGGCCTGCTGAAGTGCACATTACAACTTTCACATCAGGATGCTGGCTTTTTATTTGCTTAAGAGCTTCCAATCCGTTAACATTTGGCATCATTATATCCAGGAAAATTATCTGCGGTGACAACTCATTAGTTTTATCAATTGCCTGTTGCCCGTCTGCAGCCTCTCCTACTACTGTACCCCCTGCCTGAGTAATTATGTTTTTCAACATGTTTCTCATAAAGGCGGAATCGTCAACAATTAATACAGTGGCACTCATTTTTTCACCTCATTTTTAATTTACAAATAATCATTTAGCACATCAAGTATTTCCCTTCTGCTAAAAGGTTTTACCAGATAGGCTTTTGCACCAATCTCTTTTGCCTTTTGTTTATATTCATCCTTATCGACAATTGTGCACATTGCTACTTTTGCTGAAGGGTCAAAATCAATAATCTCTTTAGTTGCATCCAGCCCTGAAATATCAGGCAAATTTATATCCATAAACACTAGAGCAGGTTTTTCCTTTTCATATCTGATAACAGCATCCTTACCTGAAGACACTTCAATAATTTCGTGCCCTTCACTTATAAGAATTTTTCTTATAATTGAGCGGATTAAACCTGAATCCTCCACAGTCATTATCTTTGCCATTATTGCTATACCTCTCTTTTAAAGATAATCCCTTAACAAATTAATTTGTGAAACCTCTTTTTTTGTGAAGCCACGCTTCCATCAAAAAATGGAGCTGCAACGGAGCCCATTACTCCTCCCGGGATTTCCAGTACGCTTAATAAACTGGATTTTTACTTATATTAATAGTTTTCGATTTAAAAATTTTTGTATTTATGAAGTTATACAACAGAACACAACTTATTTTGCAAGATTTTTTCATGTTTCAACTTATTAATTTTATTTAACTTATCAATATGATATTCAAAAATAATTAAAAATTTAAACATACCAATATTTGGGAATTATAATGTATTGTCTAATTGTAAAGGGGAGGGTTCAGGGAGTGGGTTTTCGGCCCTTTATTTACAGGATAGCTAAAAAAAATGATCTAAAAGGGGAAATCACAAATGAAGGTTATGGTGTCAAAATTATTGTTGACAAGAAATCATCAATACTTGAAGCACTAAAAACTCCGCCCCCTCTAGCAAAAATTCATTCTATAGAAACTCATAAAATTGCTCCCGGTACTTATACTTCATTTACCATAAAAAAAAGCAGTAAGAGCAAAGGAAAGACATTGCTTCCCCCTGATATTTATGTATGCTCCAATTGTCTTAATGAGCTAAGAAACCCCAAAAACAGGCGGTACAGGTATTATTTTATAACATGCACAGACTGCGGACCAAGGTATTCCATAACACAAAGACTGCCGTATGACAGAGAAACCACTTCTATGAAAGATTTTCAAATGTGTCCCGAATGCCGTAAGGAATATACAAACCCCGCTGATAGAAGATATCATGCCCAAACAATTGCATGCCCCCGCTGTGGGCCGCATCTAAAGCTTGTGGATAATAAAAAAAACCCCATAGAGACTTCTGAGGAGGCAGCCATTAAAAAGGCAACGGAGTTAATTAAAAAAAACAAGTGTATTGGAATAAAAGGAATAGGAGGAATGCATCTTGTTTCTAATTGCACAAAAAATGCAGTAATGCAAGTAAGGAAACTTCTTAAGCGCCCCCATAAGCCGTTTGCAGTTATGTTTAAGGACCTTAATATGCTAAAAAAGTATGCTGTTCCTACAAAAGAAGAAATCGAGGAGATGAAATCTCCGAAAAGCCCTATTGTTATTATGAAGAAAAAAAATGAGCATATGCTTACGGAAGTAACTGAGCTTGACAGCATAGGAGCAATGTTTCCCTACACCGGCTTACATTATCTGTTGTTTGATTACTTAAATGAGCCGTTAGTATTTACTTCCCTGAACATGCCGGGAGAGCCAATTTCAAAAGAAGAGAATCTTGCAGAATTTTTTCTGACACACGAAAGAAGTATTGTTAACAGATGTGATGATTCAGTATTAAAGCTTATACGCGGTCAACCGCTACTTCTTAGAAGGTCGCGCGGATTTGTACCAACCCCTATTGAAATTTCAGAACAATGCAGACCCACGCTGGCTCTTGGAGGAGAAACCAATAATACAATCGCGCTTGCAGACAAAAACCGCGTTTATCTATCGCAGCACATAGGAGACTGCTCAAATTTTAAAACAATGAATTACCTTAAAGAAACAGTAAAAAAATTTATGCAACTTACACAAATCTATCCCGAAATTATTGCAACAGATATGCATCCTGGCTATGAAACCAACGAATTTGCAAGTGAGCTCTCCAGAGAGCTTAATGCAAAACTTGTAAAAGTTCAACACCATAAGGCACACATTGCAGGGGTCGCGGCAGAAAACAATCTAAAAGATTATGTGGGTATAGCCTGCGATGGCATGGGATATGGCGATGACGGGACGTTATGGGGGGGTGAGGTTTTCAAGGTAAATGAGGGTTGTTTTAAGAGAATCGGCCACCTTGAACCACAATTCATGATAGGCGGAGACTCGGCAACAAAATACCCAAAAAAAATGCTATTTGCAATACTTTCCAAAATAATGAGTGAAGAAGAACTACTAAAACACGACCTATTCCCGGAAAAAGAGGCCAGGCTCTACCTAAAACAACTTAAGCAAAGATTTAATGTTTTTACAACCAGCAGCACAGGCAGGGTCTTAGATGCAGTAGCATCCCTCCTTGGAATATGCGATATTGCTACATATGAAGGCAGGCCTGCAATGCTGCTTGAAAGCAGCTCAGAAAGAAGCTATAAGATAAATCCTGTTATTGAAACAAGAAAAGGAAAAAAAATATTAATGACCACACCCCTTATTGAATACCTGAAGGAAAACCTTTCCCTGAACAAACAAAGGCTTGCCGCTACAGCCCAAAAATACTTTGCAGAGGGGCTGTATAACATTGTAAAGGGACAAGACTTACCAATTGTATTTTCAGGCGGAGTAGCATACAACAGGATAATAACAGAGTATATGCTTGACAGGGGAGTTTATCTTCCTAAAGTAGCCCCTGTCGGAGACGGGGGACTATGTGTGGGGCAATGCATAATAGCAAACAAACATTTAAATATAAGTAATGACAACACTTATCAGTATTGAATAAAATTTTTATATAGTTCAGGAAACAAAACTATATTAATATATTAAAAATAAAAAAAAAGGGAACAAAAAATGGGAGTAAAAGAAGAAGCAAAATCAGTTATTTCAGGTATCTTGGGAGTTGCTAGCGCTGACAAAGTTGACTCATTTTCAGACAGCGATCCAAAAGCGTTTTTAGACCAGTGCAAGGAGTTCCTGGGAGGAATGCTTGGGCCTTCACTAGCCCAACAAAAACTACAGGACCTCTATGACAAGTATGCCTAAACAAAAATTATTTATAATCTTATTTTCTTGTAGTAACTAATGCATGAACTGGAAATATCTAAATCTCTTTTTAACATTATAAAGGAGTTGATAGAGAAAAATGGCCTTAAAAGATGCATAGCTGTTGTTGAAGTGGGTAAGCTTACAACTTATGCTCCGGAGCCGATTAAATTCTACTTTAATTATCTAAAAGAGAGAGATAGTTTTTTTGATGACATAGAAGTCAGGCTAAGAATTAAAGAGAAACCTGGAAACTTAAAATGCAAAGACTGCGGAGAAGAAACCTTAATTAACAGCTACTGGGAGCTTCTGTGCCCAAGGTGTGAGTCAATCAATACACAAACATATGGAGGAGACCAGATATTAGTTAAAAAAATGGAAAAGCGGTGAGATCTATGTGCGAAAATCAAATAGAAATTAATAAAGACCTGTTGCAGGACAATAATAAATTAGCAGAGGAAAACAAAGAATGGCTTAAAGCCAGGGGGGCAATAGCAGTAAACATAATGGGTTCCCCCGGCTCAGGGAAAACCACTCTTATTGAAAAGCTTGCCAAAAATTTTAATCCGGCGGAGTTGGCAGTAATCCAAGGGGATCTGGAAGAAGATGTTGATAAAAAAAGACTTGAAAAACTTGGTCTGCAGACCCATCAGATTAATACACACAGCGGCTGTCATCTGAATGCACAGATGATTAAAGATGCACTCTTGAACATGAACCTTGAGACAACAAAATTTGTTCTTATTGAAAATGTTGGTAATTTGGTATGCCCTGCAGGAGTCCAACTCGGGGAAACATACAATATTGTGGTAAGCTCCTCGACAGAAGGAGATGACAAACCAAAAAAATATCCTGTTATTTTTCACAATGCAGATGCAATAGTATTAAGTAAAATGGATATTGCTGAGCACACAGGATTTAATAAAAAGGAATATATTAATTCAATAAAAAAACTTAACCCTGAGGGAATAATTGTTGAGATGAGTAGACCCGAGGAACACGGCGGTGAGAAAGTTGCAGAGCTTATTAAGTCAGTAACAAATTAATCTGAAAGCTCAGCAATTCCTGGAATTTAGTTTCTCCCTTGGCAGATAAAGATTTCTCTTGGTAATTTCAGTTTTTAAAATTATTTTTTAATGATTTGTGACTTATTCAATTAGAGCTCCCAAAGAATTATACTTTTAAAAAAATATCATTATCTTTTTTTTTCGAATACGCAAATAAACCTTTTATTATCTATTGGATAATAATCTGCAACATCATTTGTAAGCCATTTTCCTTTTATTAAAACCCAGTGTAATTATTTCAATTAAAGGTATTAATCTCCAAAATGTATTTGTTAATTAAAACCATTTGCTGCATTAAAAGTATGTATATAATTTAAGAAGTAATGCAAGTACAAAGACAAATGACTATTGTTGAGTAATTACTAAAATATTTAAATCAGACAATTACATAAAAAACAGAGAAATTCAAAAAACCCGTGTTATAAAATGGAAAAAGAGGCAAATCAACCAGCGGAGACTAAGCCAAAAACTCATAACGGCAGTATGGAGAAAAAAATGATTGCCGGTTTTCTGGCTGTGGCAATTATTGTAGTAACAATAGATTACGTGGGAAGGCTTTTATTCCCAAATAGTTTAGGAACGCAGGGAATTTTCATTCTTTTCGCGCTTGTAGTGGGCGGGGGAGCAGGATATTATTTTCAGCACAAACTTACAACACCTCTTAAGAGATGCATTGAGCACGCAAACAAACTGGCAGATGGGGATCTCACACAAAAGGTTGAAGTTGAAACTGACGATGAAATAGGTCAGTTGGCCCAGGCACTAAATAATATTACAAAAAACACAAATGATGCTCTTGTTAAGATGGCAAAAAATGTGGCCAACCTGGCAAGCTCAGCCCAGGATTTATCATCATCCAGCCAGGAAGTAAACTCTTCTGCACAGCAGGTTTCTTCTACTATGCAGCAAATTGCCAAAGGCTCTGAAAAGCAGAGCAAGCTTGTTTCAGAAACCACCAAATCAATTGAAGAATTAAACACAGTAATTAAGACTGTTTCAGAAAACATCCATTCCTTGTCGCAATCTGCTGAAACCGCCAATAATAATGCAAGTAAAGGAAGAACAGCTGCAGGAGATGCAAACCAGAAAATTAAATCAATAAAATCAACAGTAGGAGAGGCATCAAACGTTATTCAGGAGCTTGGACAAAAAGGACAAGAGATTGGAAAAATTATTGATGTAATTAATAACATATCAGAGCAGACTAATTTGTTGGCCTTAAACGCGACAATTGAAGCGGCAAGAGCAGGCGAAGCCGGAAAAGGCTTTAGTGTAGTTGCTGATGAGATTAGAAAACTTGCCGAAGAATCACAAAAAGCCACCCAACAAATATCTGCATTAATCTCAGATATACAAGGGTCAACAAATAATGCAGTAAATTCTATTAACAACGGAACTAAGGAAGTTGATGAAGGCGCAACTATTATCAATGATGCGCTTGTCTCCCTCGAGGGGATTTCTGCAATAATTAATGATATGAACAATCAGATTAAAGGCATAGTTGAAAAAACAAATAACCAGGTAAACCTAACATCCACCGTAGATAAAGCAATTAATGAAGTAAGCACTGTCGCCCAGGAGAATGCTAGCGGAGGAGAAGAGGTATCTGCTTCAATGGAAGAAACCACTGCTGCAATGCAGAGAGTTGCAACTATGGCACAAGACCTCTCCAAAATTAGTGAGGATAACAAAAAGACACTTGAGATATTCAAATTAGACCAGAAGGATAAAAAGAATAACGCCCAGTTAAATATGAACTAAATTTTTTATCTAATAAGTTCATTTGGCGGGGTTGTTATTGCCCTTCACCTATCTTCAAATGTAATAAAATACTCCTGAATTTTCTCTTTTGCAATTTGATTGCCTGTTTTATTATCTGCTTGAGGATGTTTACTTTGTTAAATATTTGAAAGCCTGTATTTTACTTAGAATCCAGGAAAGCAAAAGCTCATTAATTGTTTATCAGGGATTGGAAGACAATTTCGCGGCAATCCTGCTTATATAGGATTTTTAATACACTTTTGAAAAACACCCAAAAAGCCAATATTTGATACAAAAAGTATTAATAATAATAAGTATTGACAGAGGGTTATGAAACTTATTAAGAAGGATTTTGAGAAGGGTTATTTTAAGCTTCAAGTGGAAAACAATGATGATTTATGGCATTTAAGCCACATAATTGATGCAGGGGATTATCTAAGCGGAACTACCTTCAGGAAAATTAAGATAGGAGATAGCGAAACCAGAAATGCCAAAGTTGTAAAAAAAAAAGTACGACTCAAAATATCGGTTGAAAAGATTGAATTTCACAAATACTCAGATATTCTGAGAGTTTCGGGAAAGATTGCAGAGGGGCCAGAAGACATGCCCCTTGGTAGTTACCATACATTTAACATTGAAGCAGGCGTTGATTTTACACTTGAAAAACAGCAACTGTATGATTACCAGCTGGAAAAACTCAAAGAGGCCACAAAACCAAAAAAACAAGGGATTCTGCTGTGCGTATTTGACAGGGAGAGCGCAATTTTTGCTTTGATGAAAACTTATGGCTATGATGTTTTAAGCGAGATTAAAGGTGATGTTGCTAAAAAGGACAACCCGGAATCCGTGCAAAGTAATTTCTATAAAGAAATAATTAATAATATTGAAGATTATGTCAAAAAGCATAACATAAACAAAGTTGTTGTTGGAAGTCCGGCCTTCTGGAAGGAGTATCTTTTAAAACAAATAGATAGTGAGTTAAAATCAAAGATAATAACTGCAAGCTGCAATAATGTAGGAAAAAACGGAATTAATGAATTACTAAAAAGACCTGAAGTGATTTCGGCCTTAAAAGAAGACAGGATAGTTGCCGAAACCAATGCGGTTGAACAATTATTTAAGGAAATAAAAAGCCAAGGCAGTGCTGCATATGGCTTCCAAGAAGTAAAGAATGCTGCAGATGCGGGTGCAATTAAGGAACTTTTAGTTAGTGACGAGCTTATTCAAAAAAAAAGACAACAGGACTCATATGCTGAGCTTGATAATTTAATGAAAACTGCCAGCAGTACTAAAGCAAGGGTGCATGTTATTAGCTCTGAGCATGAAGCAGGACAAAAGCTTGATGGGCTGGGCGGTATAGGAGCAATTCTAAGATTCATGATTTAATCCGGAAGTCACGGCATAATCTGCAAAAAATATTTAAATAAGCGCTCTTTAGAGTGGTTACAGATGTCTAAAAAATGCATTATATGTGGTGCCGAGGCGGGTTATTGTATAAAGGGCACTAGTGATTATTATTGCGAAGAGTGCGCACTTGAGCACTTCGGTGATTTATGCATGCTTATCAAAGTAGATGAAGTTGCACATAAAATAAAAAGCATGATTGAAGGAAAACAAAAAGCGCCGCAGGAAGAAGAACTTGATTCTCCTAAAGAAGAACCTCAAAACTGTTAAATTTCTCAGGCAACTCTATCTGACTTATCTCTACATTATCTACCCTTGAAGCAGGCGAGCCTTCCCAGCACCAGTCAATGAATTTTTGGATATTTTCATTCTCGTCAGCAATTATCTCCACAGAACCGTCCTCCTTATTCTTTACTGTGCCCTTTATACCTAGTTGAACAGCCTTTTTTTTTGTATAATCCCTGAAGAACACACCCTGCACCTTACCTGTAACACGGATTTTTAAGCCAGACATAATTACCCCTCCTTTGGAACAAAAAGCACTTGGGCATGCGGAATGCCTTCAATGAAAATAACTGACCTTTTACTTATATGAACTAACTCCTTTGCAGTTTGCAAAGATTTTTCGCCGACAAGGTTAATAATAAATGAGCTTTTCATCAGCCTTGTCACCTCCTCTGGAGGCATTTCTTCACCATTGTAAAAATCAGATGAAAGGTCCAACTGAGCGTCTCCTTCATTATATTTTTTGCCGGCAACTGAACTGTCACAAACAGCCAATATCAGCCTTCCACCTGTAACATGCTTTTTTACTATCATTTAAGTATACGAACCGAGTGCCTTGCACCGCAGGCCATACATTTTTTAAAGAGGTATTTGTCTTCTTTAACAAGCTTTGTATCGGGCTTTTTGCATTCTTTGCATAAAACAAATTCCTCAACATACTTTTCAATCTTTTCATTAATTCTTGAGGCAGGGATTTTTGTCCCAAAAACAATCCCGTTCTTCATCTTTGTACCTGGTGTTGCAAGCTCTTTGAGAACGTATTTTAGCAAATGATCGACAGATCTATTAAGGAACTGGGCAATCTGGTGAAAGTTAGTCACCACTGTTTTATTCCCCTGGATATGTCCTCTTACTTTAGGAATCTCAAAGCGCTCTTTTTCTTCCTGGGTTTCGGGAAGCTTTTCATAAGCATTGTCAAGCAACGATTCATAATCCATAATTATCACCTAGTCCGCAAGAATAAATATTAATTTATAAAGTTTTTGAGCTTCTCCGCTGTTTTAAGGCCAAAAAAATACATACAACAAGATTCATGTTTTCAAAGGAGATGGCTAAAGCAAAGATTTAAATAATTATATCTTTAAAATCCATGTATGTCAATAGAGCCAGCTACCCGTTTGCTTTTTGCACTTGCAATACTTATCCTTGCGGCCCTCAAGATCTATACTGACACAAAGTTTTCAGCAAAAAAGAGTGAGAAAAGACCATACTCTACAATTTTTATTGGCATGATTTACAGCGCATTGGGTATTTCGCTTGCCTTTGTTGTTGATAGGGAAAACTCATCAATGATAATGGTTTTTTTTACTGTAGTTGCTGCAATGCCTTTTATTTACAATGTAATAAGACTGGAGGAGAAAAAGGATGAGAGTATATATGATGAAAGAATTCTTCTTAAAGAGCATTCCAGAGCCATAGAGACATTTATATTCCTATTTATTGGAATGGTAATTGTGTTTTCATTATCTAAGGCGTTTCTTCCAACTGCTATAGGGGATGAACTTTTTTTAGCACAGGACAATGTTATCCAGAACATAATTAGCGGGCAGGCAACTGTTTCTCTTCAGAGCCTGCTTGGGATCTTATCAAACAATCTTAGTGTTCTTTTCTTTTGTATTGTGTTTTCACTTATATACGGGCTGGGTGCAATTTATATTTTAACATGGAACGCCTCAGTTTTGGGGGCTGCAATCGGAAGTTTTATCAGCACGAATCTCGCAAGCCTCTCTCACCTTACAGGGATTGAAAAAGGCGCAGAATACTTTAAAGTGTTTTCCTGTGGATATTTTTTGAGGTATCTTCCGCACGGGATTTTTGAAATGCTTGGATTTTTTGTTGCAGGACTTGCGGGAGCAATAATTTCAGTAGCTATTGTAAGAAAAACCTTTGGAACCAAAAAGTTTGCAAATGTGATTTACGACAGCTCTGACCTTATACTGATAGCAATCGCTTTAATAGTATTGGCTGCAATAATAGAAGTATTTTTTACTCCCGGCCTTTTCAGACTCTTGTGCAGCTAATAAACCTTAAGAAGTTTTCTTAAACTTATACTAAAGATTATTGAGAAGACTATATATGTTCCCAGCCAGCCGAAATTCCCTACCCATGGAATTGAACCAACAAGAGGAATTTTCTGAAGAGGCCTGATTTTTTCGTTGCTTAATTGAAGAGACTCAATAGGTGATTCCTTTAGTTTATTATAATCTGATGATGTTATTTCAGGATTTGCATACATTCTGTCACTTTTAGTAGAGGTTACAATTAAATCCCTTTCATAGGTCTCGCCCTCATATTCATATTTAAGGCTGTACTCTCCTTGGTCTGCTTTTAGCACCCACTCGGCCTTTTTATTGGCAATCTCTTCAGTAACGTCTCCTTTCACAAGCTCCACACCATTAGGAAGCTTAATTGTGATACTCCCGTCAACATTCTCGTCAAAAAAGACAGTAGAGGTGAACTCCTCACCCTCAACAATCGGAAAATATCCCATATGGGCATGAAGCCAGCTGAAGATAATTATTATAGGAAGAAAAGTAAACAGAGTTGGCTTAAGGGAATGCATCATATACTTGGTGTTAGTCTCCATTGCCTTTTTCTGGACTTTCATCATTTCGTCCGGCTTATCTTTTAAAGTTTTCATTTCCTTTTGAAATTCTTTTATCTCTGACTTTAAGTCCCTCATTAAGCTCTGGTTGGTTAGCTTTTTGTAGGCAAAAGTTATCCCTAAAGAAATTACAAAAGATATTATTACAATAGCAAGCAATGGATCAAGATATAGAAGTGGAGAAAAAATCGGGTCAAGTATAGCATTTAATACCATTTAAATCATTCCATGAATTTACGAAGGGCAGGATGCATATCCATCATATGGTCACGCGCAATTTCTTCATATAACCTATAGATAATCATCACTGCCAAAAGTATTCCTGTTCCCCTTGAAAGTGCGCCAAGGATATCTGCAGCTGCTGCCAGAATTCCTATTGAAATACCCCCCATTATTGTTAAAGGACCAATGTATCTTTCAAGAAGCCTTTCAAGTACTCTCTGGTCTCTTCTAAAGCCAGGAATTTGCAAGCCTGAAGACATCATTTTCTTGGCCTGGGATTTGGCATCCATTCCTGCAGTCTGCACCCAAAAATATGAAAATATAACACAACCAATAATCATGGCTATTAAATAAACAAAAGCCTGAAGATACAAGGTAGAATCAATTGCAAGACCACCCTGCTTAATCATTTCTCCAAGAAGACCGCCAGTTCCCCCGGGAGGCTGAAGATAAGAGATAAAACCTGTATTGCTTTGGGGGTCGCCTAAAAAGTTAATACCCCTGTTTTTCATAAGCTGTGCCCATAGCTGAAAATTCGCAAATAATGCTGCAACAAGAATAACTGGAATGTTGCTTGTATAGAGGAAATTTAGAGGCCACCTAATCCCGTGTCCCCTCACCCTTCCAAATGAGAGTGGGATTTCAACCTTCATTGCCTGCATGTAGACTGCCATTGCGAATACTAAGCCGGTTGATGCAATCAGAGCAAGCGCCTGCATAGAAATTCCAAGCTCAGACACCATCACTCCCTGAAAGAACCTCCATACAGCGCCAACAGTAAATTCGCTTTCTCCTTTTAAAGGTGAAAAAGCTTTCCAAATAATCTCCTTAGAAACACCTCCTGCAATAAAAAGAGATATACCTGAGCCAATGCCCCATTTGGAGACAACTTCGTCCATAAAAACAATTAAAATACCTCCCAAAATAAGCTGTCCTATTAACAGTAATTGAAAACTAAAATATGCAGAAGTGCCCTGTAATGCCTGGTCAGGTGCAAGACCCCCCATAAAAACATAAATTGCAGCCTCAAATATAACAAAAGAAAGTGACATCAGTTTTTGTGTGCCCTGGTAAACCCTTTTTCCTTCAGGCGTTGAGGTATCAAACTTTAATAATCCAGAGCCGTTAAGAAGCTGCAGAACAATTGAGCCTGTAACAATAGGTCCAATACCTAAAGAGATAATGCTTCCAAAAGAAGAAGCAAGGATTATCTGCAAGGACTCAAACTGTTTAAAAAATGATTCTCCCAGACCATAGAGAGGAACAAGGCCAAGAACAAAAAATGCAACAAGCATTATTACTGTCCATTTCCCCTTCTCTTTAAAAGGAAGTTTTTTTTGCGTAGGCCCGGATACCTCCGGAAGATTCATTATTAGTTTTTTATACAAAGACATTTTTGCTCCACATAGTTAACGAGGGATATTTATATTTTATTCCTTGCCATCCATGCTTTCGACATTACTGAATGTAACTTCCCCACCTGCTTTTTTTACCGCATCAACTGCTCCTTTGCTCGCAGTAAAACAAGTAATCTTATACTTACGCTTAGGCTCTCCTTTAGAGAGAAGCTTATCAACACCTATGTCACCAAGGTCTATAACAAAGAACCCATTTTCTTCTTTTGCCATATTATTATTCAAAAGATACTGGGCTTTATCTTCAAGATACTGGATGTTTGTTGAGGTGATAAAGGTCCTTCTTTTGGTTTTAAAGCCGTGTTTTCCAAAATAGTTCTTAATACCCAAAATTTGTTGTTTTCTTGTTTTCCCTCTTTTACCTGTGCCAGCCATACCTCTTCCGCCACGGTTGCCTGCACCCCGGTGCTTTTTCCTGTTACCCCAGCCATGGGTAGTATATCCTCTCTGCCTGGTGTTTTTCTTCCTTTTTGTAAGCATTTAAATCATCCTTTTAATCAGGTTATTTATGTCTTTACCCCTGTTACCAAGAGCACCTTTTTCTGAATAGCTTCTTTTTGTCCCCTTTTTTTCAAACCCGCCTTTAGGGGGATGCAGCCTGAAAAACTTTTTTAATTCTCCTGAAGAATTTTTCAGACCTCTTTTATCAACAAGCTCCTTGTGGGTTTCTTCATCAATAGGCCCCCATGTCACATAATCCTTTACTTTTCTGAGCATGCCCATTAATTCAGGTGTTTTTGGTCTTATAGTACATGCAAATTTCCTGTGAAGACCAAGCATTTTAAGAGTATCTTTTATGTCATACCTGATTTTCACAAGCCCTCTTATAAGTATGATTGCAATTTTTTCATTATTTTTTGCTGTCATCTTTAATTCTCCAGTTGCATTTTTGCCTTTCCTTCGGAAATTTTGAGGTTCTCAGCATCTTTTGCCCTGATTTTTGTGCTTGTTAATTTTTTTAGTGCTTCAAGGCAGGCTTTTATATGGTTCACTTTTGTGTTGGTTTTACCCCTTGTTTTAGACCACACATCTTTAATGCCTGCAAGCTTGAGTATTTTGGCAGTTTCTTTTTCAACACATAAGCCAGTACCTTTAGGGGCAGGAATAAAGGTGACTTCCACTGAGCCGCATTTGCCTGAAACTCTGAAAGGGATAGTGTGCGGGTTGCCACAGGTACATTCCCATGAACTACAGCCTCTTCTTATTCTGAATACGTTTAATTTACAGTTTCTGAATGCTTTTTCACGTGCAGGGACAGTTTCTTTGGTTTTACCAAAACCATATCCTACATAACCATCATAATTCCCACAGACTGCAAAGGCTGAAAACTTTGGCTTGTTGCCTTCCCTTGTCTTTTTCTGTGTCTGGCGGAATACTCTCCTTTGACCCCCGCCAAACTTTCCTTTGGACTGGCCGATTGCAAGAAGCTCAACTTCAAGGTTGGGTAGAAGAGCAGTAACTATCTCAGGCTCAAGTATTTTGATACCCTTGTCCAGGATTTCATCAATACTTGTTATCTCTGCATTTTTTACTTTTCTGCCTGTTTCTGTCTTGGGATGCCATTGATTATCAACCCCTCCTGCCTTAGCGGAGGTCTTGTCCTCTACATCCTCAACTTCAGCTACTTCTCCAGTTTCCTCCACAACTGCTTCTTCTTCATCATAAGCCTCTTCTGAAGAGTCGGAAACCGCTTCCTCAGGACTCGTGGAACTATTTTGATCAGTTTCTTCCGGCAGGGCTTCTGCCATTTCATTTTTCGTTTCTTCTGCCATTTTATTTCTCCGCAGCAATTATTTTTTGTTTGATATTATCAAAGATTTCAGGTATCTTTTCTGGATCCTGATTGTTTTTCAGATAAGATGAAAATTGCTTTTGATATTTTTCGTTGTCGTTTTTTATTGACTGGGCAAACTTTTGAATATGCTCCCCCCTTATTCTTTCATCAGGAGGAAAACAATTCTCACTATACGGCACCTTTAACCCCGCATCTATTGCCCCCTTAATAACAGCAAAAAGGCGGCTGCCATGAATTTTTGCCTGCATACCCAAGTCAGCTACTGCTTCATGAACTCCCTGCCTTTGCGCTTCCTTTGCTGCTGCAAGACCTGTAAGATATGCGGCAGGTAGGTTATCAAACGAATACTTCCAGCCATATTCTGACAGCTTTTTGGAATTTATCATTAATTTTGTCATATCGCCGTCTGGATTATATTCCACAACATGAGCGATAATATAATTTCCGGTTATTCTTATTACCAGCCTGGGTTTTTGGGATTTAAGATAAGTAAGTCTCAATTTGTAATCTGTTTTTCCCTGTCTCTTTCTGCTGTATCCTACAGCCCTTGTTGATTTTTTGCCCATTTTTACCTATCCTGCTTTTCTTTTTCCAAAAATAATTTATGCTCATTTAGATAAAGCTTTATGTGCCTTTTACTCCTGAAAAACCCGCCTTTGGATTTTTTGTATAAATCCCTGTAAGTCCTGTTCTCAATTAAGCCCTTGTCTTTTAATTCTTTAATAAAGCCTCTTTGTGTCCTAATTTTACTCATCCAGGTCTCCTTTCTTGGAAGTCTCGCTGTAGCTTTTCCTTTCCTACTACCCTGACCTTTTTTTTGGCCTTTGCTTTTTTTCTTTTGAATAATATTAGCTCTGGCCCTTGAAACCCCTTTCTTTTTATTAAGGGCAATTGAGCCGCCGGAAATAAGTGATTTTATGTCTGCACGAGTTATAGCTTCTTTTATTGCTTCAAGGCGCTCAGGGCTGAATTTAACCCTTTTTGAGGAGCCCTTGAGGATGGATGATGCAATCCTTTTTTGAACATTAAGACCTTTCATTTTCAATACCTATGATTTTTTTGTAAGCACCTTGTCTTTTTCTTTTTTCTCTTCCTGCTTTTTCTTTTCTTCTTCGTCTGTTATCTCATCGAGGGACTTTTCTTCTTTTGGAGCATCTTCTGATTCTTTTGAAGCTTGCTCTTCAGATTCTTTCTCTTTTTTCTCTTCCTCTTCCTTTTTCCTGCTTTCTTCTTCTTTTTGTTTTTCTTTTTCTTTTTTGACTTCGGCTGCCTTTTGCTTTTCTTTTTTCTTTTTCTCAACCTGCTCCTTTAACGAATCAAGCTCTTGTTTTAAGTCCTTATAGTTTAAAACGGCAAAGCCCTTTTCAAGTGCTGTTTCAAGCATTTCAATCTTTTTTTTAAGACCTATGCCTGAAGCCAGGATAAGACATTCTTTTTTCGGGTCAAGTGAAGTGATATCATCTTTTCTGAAAACCCTTACAGGCATTAAGCCCTCTCTTGTCAATCCCCTTACCAATACAGGCGACCTGTAACCCACTTTGACAGTCTTCGAATAGCCCCTCTTAGAAAGCCTCATTTTACTGTCTGAGCCTTTGGGCCGTCTCCAGTTTTCTTTTAATTTGGGTTTTTTATGGGCATCCTGCCTGATAAACGCAGGCTTTTTGGCCTTTTGAATCTTCCTTGCTTCAAGCAGTTTTTTTATCTCATCCATTATAATCACTCAATTGGTTTGCCGTCTTTTTCAATAATATATATGCCGTCCTGGAATATTCTTTTATCAAAATTGACTCTTCTGGTTAATTTTTCAATTGACCCTGCAGTCTGGCCAGCAGCCTCCTTGTTCGGGGATTCTACAGTAATCATATCTCCATCAACTTTTACAGACACCTCGGAACTAACAGAAAGTGTCCTTGGAACCTTTTCCCCTATAAAGTTTTTTACAGTCAGTACATTATTTGAAAATGAAACATTCACCGGAAAATGCCCTGAACATATTTTCAATTTGTATATATGGCCTTCAGTTACTCCCCTTAACATATTTTTTACATGTGCCCTGTATGTGCCTATAATTGCTTTTTCTCTCTTTCTCATTGCAGCAGTTGACAGCACTACCTTGTTGTTTTCCACCGTTAAGTCAACCCTTGGAGAGTATAATTGTCTTCTTACTTCTCCTTTAGGCCCCTTTGCAATCAGGTCTCTTCCCTGTTTTTCAACGGTTACGCCTTCCGGCACTTCCATTTCTTCGCGGTAATTGCTGATAAGCATTTTTAATAACAATAGGCAAGCAGCCTACCTCCTATACCTTTTTCTTTAGCTTTTCTGTGTGTCATCATGCCCTGTGAAGTTAGAACAATGATAACTCCAAAATCCCTCGAAGGAAGATATTTCTTTTCATATTTTTCAAAATTGTCCTTTCTTACTGCAAACCTTGGAGTAATTACCCCACATTTGTTAATATGGCCAAGCAGGTTTACTTTCAACATGTCGCCTCTGCCGTCTTCTATGAGTTCGGCCTCCCCTATCATCTGCTCATCCTGGAGGATGTCAAGGACACCTTTTATCATATTGGAAGCAGGCCTTACTGTTGCTTCGCTCTTACCGACTCTTTCACAATTAAGTATATGTGATAAAACTGCTGCAAGTGGATTATTCATTGTCATTATTTCACACCTTAATAATATTTCTTAAACCCCAGACTAGTTGCAATTTCCCTGAAACACTGCCTGCAGTAATGAAGGCCATATTTGTTGATATGCCCTCTTATTCTGCCGCAACGTCTGCAACGTTTTAGTGCAACACCCGTTCTTCTCTCCTTAGGAGCATTATGCTTCTTATATTTCCCAAGCTTATGCGGCTTAGCCTTTAAAGCCTTAAATTCCTTTTTATAATCGCTATATGTCATTATTCATCAAGCTCCACGTTAAATTCCTTTTTCATGAAATCTATTGCTTCCTCCCTTGAAACCCTTTGCCTCATTGGGACTTTTCTTTTGCCCAGCCTTCTGTTTGCAACCCTTTTACCGGGTTTTGAAAGAGTGATTGCAATCTGGAAGCCCATAATACCAATTTCCGGATGATATTTTATACCAGGAATATTAATGTACTCATGCACACCAAAGGAAACATTTCCGTTATTGTCAAACTGACTAGGCTTAAGCAAGTTATCTTTTGCTTCAACAAATTTCTTGATTAATTCCTTCTTCTTTTCGCCCCTGATAGTCACCTTGCATCCTATAGGAAGGCCCGGCCTTACTCCCCAGCCAGGGATCCTTTTGTTAGATTTGGTTTTAACAGGGGTTATGCCGGTCAGATATTCAATAAGCTTAACGCCTTTTTCAAGCTTATCATGATCCTTGCCTGCCCCAACATTCAGGGTCAGTTTTTCAATGTTTATGTCCATCATTGTGTTTCCCATTTTAATCAGCCAATTTGATTGCAGGAGCCTCCTTACCTATTAAAAACAGATAGTCTTTAGCGGATCTCCTGTCGATTTCAAAAGTTTTATCGTCTTTTTTGCATATAAGCGAAGTATCGTTAATCTCTTCAAGTGTAGCGGTTTCGCCGATATTTTTTCCACTTGTAAAATAAACCGCCGCCCCCTTCTCGAGGGTGATATGATCAATTATTTTTTTCTGCAGGAAATCATAAATCAACATATCTCCTGTCTTGTAATTATCTTTATCAACCAGCATACAATACCCATTAGTAAAATTTAGCTGGATCTTTCCTGATTTTAGCTTAGTCTTATTTTTTAACAAAATTGGTAGTTTTGTGGATTCTTTCTCATCAATCTGGACGTAACCAAGCACACCGGCATTATTAATAACAATCCTATAGTACTCCTTAATTTCAGGAAGCCTTATTACATCCATTAAGCCAACAGCCTGTTTAGGGGAATAAGCCTTTTTGCCATTAAGGTAGACCTCTTTGTTATTAAGTACAAACTCAAGCTCTTTGGTTGTTTTTACTTTCCCAAGCATATCCCTGAAGACCACAATCAACGGAAGTGAAAATTTAAGTTTATGACCTGCAGGTTTAGGGCGGGTGATAAATACATTATCTTTTCTTTTTACGTCCCATGTACGTGGAACATTGATTCTTTTTAGGTGGCTTTTACTCATTTTTTACCTCGCCTTCCTGTTCTTTTGATTTTGTAGTTTTTGACTGCTGAGTTAATTTTTTGAATCTTTTTTTATCATCCTGGTCCAAATCAGTCAACATTACATTTGATGGATGAATCGGATAAGGTGTTTTAGTTCCGTCCTTTTTTATAAGCTCAATTTTTTCAACATATACCCTGTATTTGCCAAGGTCAACACTTTCAATTTTGCCTTCTTTACCCTTAAACTGGCCACGAAGTATTTTTACCTTGTCACCTGTTTTTACCCTTACACTGCGTTTGTTATACTTTTTGCGAAGCTCTTTTGAAAGAGGGCTTTGCATCAGCTTACCTCTTATATGATAGGGTGCATTATACACATATTTTCGCTGTTTCTCTGCTTTGCCCGATTTTTTCCATGATTTTGAAAAGACTGATTCCATATTAATTACCCTTTATACAACAATATTTGCAAGTTTTGCAACCCCGGGCCATCTGTTTGTAACTTCTTTGGGGATAGCTCCTTTAAGTATGGTTCCCTGCGGATTGCCTTTTTCATCCTTGACAATAACACACGCATTATCCTCAAATTTTACTCTTGTACCGTCGGCTCTTCTGTATTCCTTTTGTTGCCTTACTACAACTGCAAGCACAACTTTTTTTCTTATTTCGGGCTTGCCTTTAACTACACTGCCCATTATAAGGTCGCTTACACCGGCTGCGGCATTTCTGCCCTTAACAGTCTTAAGCTTTCTTACGTTTGTGATTTTGAGGGTTTTTGCGCCGCTGTTGTCACATACATCCAAGTATGCTCCCAGCGGCAATGCTCTTGTCACACTTGATTTGATTGGTTTCATTTTATTCCTCAAGTTTTTCTATAACAACAAAATTTTTTGTCTTACTAATTTTTCTGGTTTCCATAATTGTAACCCTGTCGCCTTCCTGAGCAGCTATACATTCAGGGTTATGAGCCTTTATCCTCGTCCTGATCCTTTTATATCTTTCAAACTTGGGGATGTACCTTTTCCCAGTACACTCAACTGTTACGCATAAAGGGGTTTTTGATTTGATTACTTTACCAGTGAAACTCTTACCATGTACTGTTCTCTGGCCATGAAATGGACAATTCTTATCCCCTGTGCATGGCTCTTCAGGAACCTTAACGTTTACTCCAATGTTTTTTGCCTTTTCAGCCAAAATGATCACCTTTCCTTAACCCTGTCTTCGGGTCTTTTCACAAGTTTTTTTCCGTCGATTCTCAACAACCTTCCCTTATAAGGGCATTCAATGATTATTTGGTTTTTGAGTAGTGTTATTCTTTTGTGGTTTTCAACCACCAAGGTGTTCTTTGTTTCATCAACCACCTTGCCATTTATGCCATTGAGGCACGGGTTTGTGGCGTCAACAATAGTAATGTGAAGCCCAATCAATTCATCTTTTTTGATGTCTTTTATTATCATTTATTCGGAAAACCTTCCTTGATTTCAATACTTTCGGGCGCAAACCCGAAGGAAACAAGGGTGTCGCGGGCTTTTTGCTTGTGGTTCCCCTGTAATTCGATTTTACCTTCCTTCCAGGTCCCGCCACATGCAAGCTTGTTTTTGAGCTTTTTTGCGATATCCTTCACATCAAGCTCCCTTGTATTTATCCCGTCAATCACAGTGTAGGTTTTTCCAAATTTTCTTTTGATGTTATATATGTTTATTTTCTGGGCTTCTTTTGCAATCGACTCACAAACGCATAACTCCTTGGGGAGTCCGCATGTGTTACAAATTTCACTCATAATTATTAGTTCCTCTCTCCTTGAGCACCGTTTTAACACGGGCCCTTACTTTTTTAATTTGTCTTATCTTACCTGGACTTTTCATCTGTGTACCCGTAGCTGCCTGAGCATTTAGTTTAATCAATTCATCTTCCAGCTCACTCAGCTTATTGTTGAGGTCTTTTTCCGACAAATTTCTTATTTCTTTAATTTTCATTTTTATTCTTGAGAGCTTTTTGTGGATTTTTTAGTTGATTTTTTGGCAGTCTTTTTTGTGGTTTTCTTAGCAGTCTTTTTGGTGGTCTTCTTTGTGCTTTTTTTGGTCGTTTTTTTGGCTTTTTTAGTCTTGTCTTCCTTTTCCTTTTGAACCTCTGTGCCAGCGGTTTCTTGCTGAGGGGTTACATCTTCGACTTCTGTTACCGGCTCATCCAAAACAACCGCCTTATCAGGAAGCTGGATGTCTCTTGGCATTATTTTTACCTGAATACCTATTGAGCCAGTTTTCAGGTGTGCGATGGCATCGGCACGCTTCACACCATTTATTGAAACTTCCCCGCATTTTTTTAGATAGCCTTTATAAAATCTCCATTTTTTTGAGCGTGCACTTGGAACTTTTCCCGAAATCAGGATTTCTACACCATAGGCTCCGCCATTCATTGCATCTTCTAGGCATCTATGACCAATGCTTTTAAATCTTGCAGAGCCAAACCTTTCCAGATATGTTGCAATGCTTTCGGCTATGATAGCAGGGTCCTGACTGGTATCCTTTACCTCATCAATTTCAATCTGGGGATTTTCAAGCCCGAATTTTTTCTTCAGCATATTGGTTAATTTCTTAATGGATTGGCCTTTTCTGCCAACCACAAGGCCGGGCCTGGAAGCCCTCACAATAATCTTTTCTCCTAAAGGAGTAATCTGAAGCTTGGTACTGCTAAGTCCAACCCCTTTCAGACTGTCTTTTACAAAGGTCTGAATCTGATATTCCTTGATTTTTTCTCCCATGATTTTTTTGTGAATCATTTTTTACCCTTATTATCCGGTTTAGTATCCGGTTGTTTACTCGAGGTTTTTTCCTTTTCTTGCGGTTTTTGTGAAACTTGCTCTTTTTTTGTGGTTTTTTTAGAGCTGCTTTCAGGTGTTTCCATTTTTTCTGAAGATTGGGTAGTTTCTGCTGCCTGAGCTTCTGATTTAGTTTCTTTTTGCCCGGTTGATTTTTTCTTAGCAGGTTTTTTCGGCTCTTTTTGTGACAATTCCTCAAGCACAACTTCCACATGAGTTCTTTTCATAAGTCTTCTTCTGTGACGGCCGTGCCTAAGCTGTTGAGAGCCTTTATGGGCGTTAGTATGTATCACTGCCATATTATCAGTATTAAGTGCCTTGTTTTGGGCATTGGCTTCACATGATTCAATCAGTTTCAGGATTGAGGTTGCTGCTTTTACAGGATATCTCGCTGAGGAATATGGACCCTTTTTATGGCCTACATCATCATTAAATTTTTTAAACGGTATGGGTCTTTCCTTATTAATTGCTTCTCTTAACAATCTTTTAACTACTGAAAGTTTTTTGCCCCTTATATGGTTACAAATTTCTATGCTGTGCTTAGTAGAGATAGGAAGTGACCTTCCTACTACTCTTGCCATCGTTTCGGGCTTGTATTTTTCAAATGAATATTTGTGCTCTGCCATTTTTACCTTTATTTCACAGACACGTTAGCGCTTGACCTTGTAGCGCCAACTCCCGGATTTGAGTGGTTCACTCTTTTACGGCTGAATGAAAACTCTCCCAAATAGTAACCAATCATTTCTGGTTGTATCCTGATTTGTTCAAATTCTTTACCTCTATGAAGGTGAATGGTTTTTCCAACCATGTTTGGGGTTATAATCAGGTCTCTGCAATGGGTCCTGATATTATCATTTTTCTTTTGTAATTTTTCGAAAAACCTTTTATGAGCTTCTCTTAGACCCCTTTGCAGGCTTCTTCTTTTCCTTGCATCAAGGTATTGCATAAACTCTTCAGTTGACATTTGCTGAAGCTCTTCAAGCGTTTTTCCTCTAAATGTGAATTGTTTTTTAGCCATTTTTACCTTACTTTTTTACTGGCTTTACCGACTTTCTTACCGGTCCGCCTAGGCCTTATCTTTCCAACTTTTGCCCCCGGAGGAGCATGCTTTCTTGCAATTGTTGGATGACCCTTATTGCTTGAGCGTGAGTTTCCGTAAGGGTGGTCTACAGCATTCATCCTTACTCCTTCAGTTCTTGGCCACAATTTGTTCCTGGCCTTCATCTTATAGTGTTTATTGCCTGCCTTTACAAAAGGCTTTTCTTTTCTGCCTGAACCGGCAACAACACCAATTGTAGCACGGCAGAGAGCCGAAAATGTCTTTTGCCTTTTGGAAGGCATTACAACAACTACCTTGTCACCCTGCCTACCTACAACCTTGGCAGCACCACCGCTACTTCTTACAAATTTGCCGCCATCTCCTGGCTGTGATTCAATATTGAATACAAAAGTCCCCTCAGTAATATCTTTTAGGGCAACTGTATCTCCATTATTAAGTGTCTTTTTATCAGAGCTTATACTATCGCCGATTCTTACACCGGCAGGCGCAATGTTATAACCAATTTTTTTATTTTCATAGTAGATTTTCACTAAAGGGGCTGAGTGGGCAACGCATTTTACAATATCAATTACTTTCCCTGAAATACCTTCAGACATTACAGGATGCCTCGGTTTTGCCGTATACCTATGACTAGGTGATTTGTAAGCAGGAGTTCCTTTCCCTCTTCTCTGAGATATTATTCTTTTACCCATATCACATCAACCCAAGTTTAGTTGCAAGGTCTATTGCAGGAGATTCCTCATCGAACTTTACATATGCCCTTTTTTCGCCGCCAGGAGTTATTAAGGTGTTAATATTTTGTATCTTCACTTTATAGAGCTCCTCCAGCGCCTTTTTGATTTCACTTTTTCTTGCCTTTCTATTTACAACAAATACAAGTTTATTTTCTGCTTCCATTAAACGAATGGATTTTTCTGTTGAAAGGGGATGTTTGATTACGTTAGTCATTTGCTACCACCAAAAAGATTTTCATTTGCAAGCCTTTCAACTGCTTTTTGAGTGAATATACAGCACCTGCCAAGAGACGCATTAGGGGCAAGCTCTTTTGCATTAAGCTTGTGTACTAGCACAACATTTACACCAGGAATATTTCTTGCTGCCTTTTGAAGATTGCATTTGTCTGATACAACCAACAACGGCCCCACTTTTCTTTTGTATTTTCTTCCCCTGAGTTTTCCCTTACCAGCCCTTATTTTTCTTTCGCTTACTCTTTCTAGTTCATCTGAAAACCCAAGTTTGTTCAGAGTGCCTATGACTTCTTTTGTTTTCTCAATATTTTCAAAACCATTTTCTGCAATAAAGGGATAATTGTCAGGTACCCTGTGCCCTCTCTCTTTTACTGTTTCTTTAAGTACTGTTGCAGAGAGAGCTGATCTGATAGCCATTCTTCTTTCTTTAACATTCATTTTTTTTGACCATACTTTCTCAGATTTTGGAGGGTGAGCCCTTCTACCCGAAACAGTTCCAGGTGCGACGGCACCTACCCAGTACATCTGCTGGCCACGCCTGCTTAATATTTTCCTTGGAACACGAGAGATTCCATGACCATAAGCGCCTCTGTAAGTGTGCCTTCTCCTGGACAACTCTGCAGACTGCCTAAGACCCGCTCGCGGATTTGCCCCATATGGCTGTCTTGAGTTTGCTTTGATTGCTTCAACTGCCTTTTTGATAAGGTCCTTTCTTACAGGCTCGTTAAACTGCGAGGGAAGTTCAATTTTTCCCACTTCATTATTTTTTGTGTCTAATACAGGCAACTTCATTTTTTTAACCCTGTTTTGATTTAGTGGATATCTCTACAATATCAAATGCCCCTTGCGGTTTTTTCCTAAGAGGCATACAAAACCTTACCAGCCTTTTTCTTGCTCCGCCTACTGACCCCTTCACAAGAAGGTATTTGTTTTTAACCAACCCATATCTTACGAACCCGCCCTGCGGATTCACAAGCTCAGGGTTATCATTAATTGACAAAATCTGTTTATTATGTTCAGTTCTTGTATGAAAACCAGTCTGTCCTGCATCAGGAACCCTGTACATCATATGCCCATGAGCTTTCCATCCACCTGCAATAGAACCGGGAGCTCTCTTGATTTTTTCTGATTTTATTGACTTAACTGAAATTCCAAACCTTTTGACTGGCCCCTGGTAGCCTTTTCCTTTTGTAACAGAGTGGACATCAACCATCTGCCCCTCGGAAAAGATGTCTGCAACATCAATTTCCTTGCCAAGGTTTTCTTTTAAATAGTTTAGAGCGTCTTCTTTACTTCCGCCTACTGCCATTTCAAAGAACTCGGGTTTTTTTTTGCCAATTCCTGTTCTCTTGGGCTGTGTGTAAACATTTGCCCTTAACTCATCAAAATCATCAGGATTTAGCTCATCAAGTACCTTGGCGTTTTTTTTTGAAAGGCTGAGTTTTCTTGCCAGCTCTTTGTCAAGATTTTTAGCCAAATACTCCCCGGCCACTTTACCGTTTTTATATACTCTTATAGAAGCAATTTTTATGGCAGGGCATTCAATTATTGAGACAGGAATTGAAATTTTTTCTCCTTTAGTCAATGATTTTGGCCTGTTATCTACAGCAATCACATGAGTCATTCCTACTTTATAACCTGCAAAACCCAACAACTGGGCATTTTTTCCGGAGGCCCATGATCTTACTCTGGCTACAGGACTACTTGCACGTTTTCTTGGCCAATATTGCATTGACCCCGCTCTTGGTTTATGCTTATCTGGCATTTTTACCTAACATTCAGCTTTACTACCTTCAAAAGACCTTGTTTCCTCAGAGAACGAGATAATTAAACCTCGTACTGAAAAAAAGGCTTTTTTCAGGCTTGGTTTGGTTTTTGCGCACCGTTTAAACAAACATTATACGTATAAACGGCATTTGACAGTTTCTTGAATGAAACTTGGTTGTTTTATAAATGTTTTGTATTTGGCATTTCTTTTGCCAACGTTTACGGCGGGTTTAAGATGTTATTTATAAATCTATTTGTTTCCGTGGTGTCAGAGAACTCGGTAAAATTACATCAGGGAAGATAATCAACAAGGCCTTTTTCAACAGAATAAAGAACACCCTCTGCTTCTGATAACGGCTTATGTCCGTTACCCATCCCAAAATTATTTTGAAAATAGTTATTGATCTCTTTTACAACAGTTGGGCCCGCTACAATTATATAATGTTCATCCTGGGCCAAAATATTGTTTAAGTAGCCGGCTAGGTCGGTAGTATTCCTGTGAGCCTTATTGAACCCAATTTCATCAACTACGTTCTGTGTTAATAAAGCAGGGTCTCGTTTGAGCCTTGCATCCAAACTATGCGCAATTTCTTCTGCAACCTGCCTGTTAGCATTAAAAGCTTTGTTTTTGTTGTCTGCATAGAGAACAACTATATTAGACAGCTCTTCACTGGTATAATCACTGGCAACATTTTCCATTAGTTTTTCTGCTATTTTAGCGGACTTCTGTCCAGAACAAGGTGCCATACAATACTGAGTCGTCCCCCCGGTGCCTGCTGTAACAGCAGCAAGTATTTTCATTACTTTTTTTATGTATTAAAAAATATTTATAATTTTTTGTACTGTAATACAGCAATTAAAAACAAATCAAAAAGCAAACACTGCATTTATCCGAAAACTTTTAAAAAAGGTTATTAACCCAAAGGCTATTGTTGGACCAGTAGCATAGCCTGGGCAGGCATACAAGCCAGGGGCAAATAATGCGACGGCCTTCTATTTTGAAGCTTCGCTTTGTAATCCTTCAAAAGCGTTGCTTTAGAAGTGAGCCGTAGATCGGGGGTTCGAATCCCTCCTGGTCCGTGTTTTAGGAACTGGAGGCAAATCTCGCTGAATTAAAAGTCCGTTGCGTGATGCTGTCTCCTGGTCCGTGTTTAATTTCTATTTCACAGAGACAGTGGATTTGCAAAGATATTAATTTAGCCTAATTCTTTGTGCGAGGGTTTATGATTTCCTAATTATTGAAAAATTCAATTATTTTGGTGGAAATCTCTTCCGGCTCATAGGCAGGCCACATATGGCCTCTGTTTCTCACAACTTCACATTTATAATTGGCAAATTTATCCTCTAAGTAAGAGAATTTATCTATACCAAAGAATTCATCTTTATCACTTAACAAAAAAAGACTTGGAATTTCAATTACTCTCTTCTGAAAATCAAAATTACCAAACTCTCTTAAATGAGAGATTAGTGGGCCTGGGGCTTTGAACTTATTGAAAAGAAAAGGCGGTAGATAACTTAGTGCTTTTTTTCTCACATGATGCTTTTTTTCTTTGGGCACATATCTTCCACTTACCTCCCTGGAAATCATTTTAAAGTATGAGCCAAGAAACCTGTGTACTCCATTTTTATTTGGGTAAAGGTTGTTTATACAAACAATACCTCTAATATTGCTCATTTCTTCTGAACAGCGAATAGCAATAGCCCCTCCAAGGGAATGGCCAACAATATAGGGGTGGCTTTCACCTAACTTTTGAATAAAACCTTTGGTTATCTCTACATAATCTTCAAGAGAATAGTTACGAAGAAATGGCTCAAGGCCGTAAACCCTTGGGGCATATACTTTATATTTTTGGGAAAGTTTTTCAAGCATCTCAGAATAATAGTATGGTTCACAACTATAACCATGCAAAAAGATTAAAGGCTCACCTTCCCCTTTTGTAAGGTACTTGACTTCTTTTCCGTTCACTATTAAACCTCCTTGATCCATAAATAAAGAGGGTTAAGGATTATTTTTAAAACTACCGTCTCTTTTGGCCTCATGACGGATTAAAAATTCTACCATGCGCCTTTCAACCCTGCTTCCAAAATCTTTTCTTTGCTTGCATTTCTCACTAAACGTCCCGTCCCGCTCAAAGGGAAATCTTTGGCAAACCGAAGGCCTTACAGGATAAACTGAACAAAGGCCGTCTTTAAAGAAAATACAAAAATTCCCCTTATGTTTTAGAAACTTTTTCCCTTCTCTTGTTATTGTAAAATTCTTTTTACCTGCACGCTTTAATCTCTTAATATCCTGCTCATCAACCACAACATCAAGCTGGCAGCAAAACCCACAACGTTGGCATTCAAACATATTAATTATGGAAAACAAAGATATAATTTATACTTATTGAAAAGTTTTATAAATAATCCCTAAATGCTTTAAAAAAACCGCGCACCGGTAGCCAAGCGGCTAAGGCGATCGGCTGCAGACCGATTATTCGTGGGTTCGAGTCCCACCCGGTGCTTTTTTGTTTGGGAATTATATATATTTCATCTCCTGAAGGCATAAAGCATATTGTTATAAGGAAAATCAGCTGATTCAACTTTAATTATATCCGGGTCGCCACGTCGACGATGATCGCATATTTCATAGATCCTGAAATCTTTAAGGCATTCAAGAATTTTTTTAATTGTATTTTTTTCATATAAATGTGGATGAATCTCAACAAAGACTGCCTTAACTTTTGGCAATATTTTTTTCATTCCTCGCAACACATCAAGCTCAGTTCCCTCGACGTCAATCTTTACTACATCCGGCACAAAATCAAGGCTGTCCAGTTTAATTGTTTTCACTTTTTTGCCAACATTAGTTAAAGCAGATTTCTCGTCGGGAAAATTAGTTGGTTGATAAAAAGAAACACCGGCCACATCAGCTACGCCGCAATTATACAGACGCACATTATTAAGTTTGTTTAATTCAATATTTTTTTGTAGTAGCTTAAGAGCAGTATCTTGTATTTCAAAACTATGTACATTTATACCGGGGAATATTTTCCCAACTACACATGTAAAAAACCCAATGTGCGCTCCAACATCAACAAAATTTTTAGCCCTTTTGCAATTTTCAATAATTAATTCTGTAACTTTTCGTTCATGTACACCATTGTTTTTATAGCGCGGATAAAACCATTTAGATGAATACTCATCTTCAACTGAAAAAAGGATTTTCTCATTGTATAATTCAAGTTCAAAAACGTTCATACCATGAAAAGATAAAAAGCTGCCTTATATTTATTGCCTCAGCGCCAAAAACTATTTAAAAAGGACTCTTTTCTGGAAACTTCGAGCGGGATAGGCCGGGGGGTTAGCCCTCCCTTGTTACTGTAAACGGGCTTTATGGCAGGGCCGAAGCCTGTGGAGAGGCATTTGAGGCCTACTACCGGTCCCGGCCTGGACAATGAGGCTTTGTCCTGCAGGGTCGGGTCAGACAAGAACCGGGTCAGGCCTTGACGGGAGCAGCCCTAATTGCCTGAACTGGCGCTTGCAGGGTAGCAAAGCCAAGGAAGGGCCGGGGCAGCCGGGGAGGTCTTTTGTGCCCATCCACAGGTGTTCCCGCTCTCTTCTTATCTAAGGCTTCAAGATGATACCACACCGAGAACCATGTACAACAAAAAACATCAAATTAGATGGCATCTGTAATCAATTGATTCTTAGCGATAACGTAAATATTTATATGCCCTGCACAAATATATTCAGGGATGCCCTGTACAATGTTAACAGTTATAACCAGTTTACCCAGGATAAGCTTGATATGCTTGCAGAAATTGCCGCAAACCAGTATAACTGGTGGGTCAGCGACAATATATATACAATTGAGGCTATTGAAAAAGAGTATCAACAGTTTTGTGAGTTATTAAGGGACAAATTAAAGTTTCTAAATAAGAGAAATCTGCATTTACATGATAAATATGATTATGAAATGCTTGATGAACTCAAATCACGGCGAAAAGAGGCAGAAAAAATTTGTTTTGATTTTTTTAATGTCGCAAAAGTTGTAAAGAGAAGTAAAATACATATAAATGATGAGGAGTATAATAAACTTGTAAAACTCACCAACTATATCACAGACTCTTCGCTTATTAAACATCACGGGCAGGGGGAACTACCCTGGCTTGCAAAGACCCCCAAACATAAAATGAGTGACGAGAAACTTGCGGCAGCAGCCCTATACAAATCTTTAATTGACAACACAGCTGTTACTGTTGTAACACACGACCACGATATTGAAAGAATTCTACATAACTCTTGCAATTATCTTATGCAAGATGATAAGTTTACCAATGCCTTTATAAAAAATCCCGTTTCTGTAATAATGATTAATACGGAAAAAGATTTTATGAACAAAGCCTTTGATAGCAGGCACGTAGATAAAATAAAAACAACCGCATACTTGCGGAACCCACTACAAATAATGAAGCCCCCAAAATTACAAGTCCTGGATTACAGGGTGGTAAATTGTCCGGGCGCGTATCTTTTTAATGCTGCTTAAAGCAAAATTTAAATATAAGTTTTTACATTATGGGTTGTATATGAAAGCCGCCAGAATGAATGCAAACCTGCATGTAATTTTGGTAGTGGTGGCTCTGGTGCTTTAAGCACCCCGCATCTTTTTCTCTGGGCGTAAATACCATATACACACTAAAACTCATCGCCCAGAGATAGTTATATCAGGTGAGTAAAATGGAGAAGTACCCAAGCATGTATTATATGAATAATAGTGGTAGAGGAAAACAGCGTGAGTTGTCTCCGGGCAATTATTTTGCAATTATCAGCCCCAGCCAGGTGGTTGGGGATGCTTCATACACATTTAAACATGTCCTGGTATTCATGGACCCAAGCTACAATAATCTGAAGAGACAATTGAATGATTTCATGAGAAGAAACAGGAAGAAAGTAGATATAGAAAGATCCAACGACCTAATAAGCATGGTTACAGCAACCAAACAAGAGGCCCCATCATTAATAGCAAAGGGGAATAAATCAGCAGAACTTTCTGACAGACTATCATGTGGCCTTGAAATTGGTAAGACTATAAAAAAAACTTACTTTGGTCCTGAAAATAACTCGTGGGTTGTATACAAAGAAAAACCAGAAGAAGTGCTTTACGGAAACGACAGAGTTCCTGACACACAAAGCTACTGGTTTAATTAAAACTTTTTGAACTTTGAGGCAATATCCACCAACTCAACATGTGATAAAAAAGTCTGCCTGCAACAAAACCTGGCAAGACCAAGCTCATCAAGCGCCTCTTTTGCATCTTCATTGTTGGCCACTTTTTCCTTATATTTTTCCCATAGGTGTGCAACCGGTTTCCCACAACTATAACATCTTATCGGTATCACTTTTAATCACCTGTAAGATTTTTGGCGCTTGGCTCTTGCCTTTGAATCATTAGGCTTACACATTTCTTTACGCCTGACATCAGCAACCATTAGCTGCCTGTCGTAATCCAGAAATGTTTCCTTTAACTTACTATCATTGGTAAAATCAAGAATTGCCCTGGAGATTGCCAACCTTACGGCCTCTGCCTGTGACATATAACCACCGCCGTTGACATTAACAGATATGTCAATTTTTTTTGCAATATCTTCTGCAAGAATAATTGGCTCAAGCATCTTCATTTTTGAAAGTTCAGGCGAAACATAATCTATCAGACTGTTATTTACTTTAATTATACCTTTCCCTTCCTTTACAGTGGCACGGGCCACTGCCCTTTTCCTGATACCGCTTCTATGGACAACCTTCATATTTTAGCCCCCAGTTCTTTTGAGATTTCCTTTACTTGTGTAATCCTGGTTTTTTGAAGTTTGGAATAATCAGCTCCCTCAATCTCAGTAAAGGATTCATTAGCCAAATCAGCAGGAACCCCACTATAACAAAGAATATTTTTATATGCAGATTTTCCTTTACCCTTTTTGTAAGGTAGCATGCCCCTTACAGATCGTTTAACAATCTGTTCAGGAGACCTCCTGTAATATGGTCCGCCTAAAGGGATCCCCCTGTTTCTTCTTGCCCTGAACTTTTCAAATACATCTGCCTTGTTGCCTGAGATAACGGCCTTTTCGCAGTTAACAATTTTTACAGTTTCGCCTAAAAGCGCCTGTTTTGCTGCAAAGGCAGCAAGTCTTCCCAGGATTTTATTTTCTGCATTAATTATCATATTATTATCCTCACGTTTTTACCCTCAGGATTATTTTTGAGGAGCTCTGAGATTGAATAAGTTTTGCAGCTAGCCTCTTTCATTTTCAATGCCGCCTGGGCAGAAAAATTAAGAGCAGCAACATTTACCTTGTGATTAATATTACCATTGCCGAGCACTTTTCCAGGAACTACAATAGTTTCATTCTCTTTACTAAGCAAGTCAATTTTATTCAGGTTAACTGCCTTTTTCTGTCTTGTAGGCTTTTCAAGATCGGTTGCAAGCCTCCGCCACAGGTTAGCCTGATTTCCTTGCTTTTTAAGTTCCTGTACCAGGTTCTTAAGTTCTGTGTTTGTTTTCATTTTCCTCATTATTCTGCAGGGAAACAATCCCTTTTATACATTTTAGTTGCGCTCAAGCCCACCACCAAATAATGCGGGGGACGAGGTTTGACTCCGCGCAACGGTTTCGTCCGTTGACACCGAGGTGCGGTTCGCTACGCTCAAGCCCACCACTAAATAATGCGGGGGACGAGGTTTGAACTCGCGCAGGCACTAAGCCACCAGGCCCTCAACCTGGCCCGTTTGACCACTCCGGCACCCCCGCGTAAACAGATTGTAACAACAATCCAGTAGAGAGGGTTAAACCCCCTTGTGCGGGGCAGGCCGCCAACACACCTTACATTCAATGTAAGGCGCTATTTTAAATCTTTAAGTTGTTTTGAAAAATCATCTATTAACTCATTAAATGTTTCTATAGCTTCTTTTACCATCTCTTTGCTTTCAAGTTGACCCCAGTTTTCGAGGTGAAATATGAAAGAGGTATCGTCGTAGTCAATTTTTACAACATCATCGCATACGCCCTCGCAGGCATCAACAAGCTCGGGCGTGTTTATGAGATTTTTGTCAATTTTGCCATTTTTAAATATCTGGGGAGGGTATTTGTCTTTAACCTCATCAAACTTCTTTGAATTTTGATTAACTTTTATATTTGGCTTATAGGTAAACCACATATGGCCGGGCGCCCATTTAGCATGATCTTTGCCTTTCCCGACAACAGCAGTTGCAACAAGTTCGACTTCCTGCTCTTTTTGGAGCTTAACAATAGGTGTTTCCGGGTAAACTGGCACAATTTTTGGATCCTGGCTTTTTAATTCTGAGGCGTATAATGTCCCAGGCCCCTTACCCTTTAACGTAAGCTTAACTTCACACTGAGCGCATCCTGCCCCATTACAACTACATTTATCCTTTTCATTATAAGAGGAAAGGTCGGTCTTTAAGGGCAACAAACCTAATCTGTGTGCCAAGACTTCGTCATAGAGAGATGAGTTATTTGTTTTAATTTCCACATCCTCAATTGCCAGGGTCCGGGCTCTATTAACAACAAGCCTTCTAAGTGTATTTGCATACCCTGGTGTAGAGCCACCAAGCATGAATTTAAGGTAATCATCGCCTTTTTCAAGAGACCTGACTTCCATTTTTATACTCTCCTGCCTCTCTTACCGCCTTTTTTCCTGCATCCATCATGAGGAACAGGAGTACAATCCTGGATAAACCCTATTTTAACCCCTACTCTTGCGAGCGCCCTAACTGCAGCCTGCGCACCCTGTCCAGGGTTCATTGGACCATTATGGCCGCCTTTGGCCCTGATTTTAACCTGTAGGGCATTGATGCCTTTTTCTTTTGCAGTTTCGGCTGCCTGTTTTGCTGCAATCATTGCTGCTGTAGGGGAAGATTCAAGCCTGTCTGCTTTTACTACCATCCCTCCTGAAACTCTTGCAATGGTTTCACTACCGGTCACATCAGTAATATGAATTATAGTATTATTATAAGATGAATATATATGCACCACACCCCAGCGAAGTGGTTGTCTTTTATTAGGTTCTTCTGATTTTTCGTTTTTTTCTTTTGCAGCCATTTTTATTCTACTTGTGTTTTAAGCACGGATATTTCCGGGTGCTCGGGGTTTGCAAGAGCAGAGCCTTCTGAAAAGCCAATTGTTGCTTCCTCTTCCTTTTTAACCATATATCCTGGAACACTAACCTTCCTGTCATTTACAACCACATGATTGTGGACAATAAACTGTCTGGCCTGTTTCATTGAGTTTGCCAAATTTTTTCTGTATAATAATGTCTGAAGCCTTCTTTCGAGTAGATCTTTAACATCCAGACCAAGCACGTCGTCAAGGCCCTGATTCTCATTAAGAAGACCCATCCTTCTTAATTTCTGCAATAAAAGTTCCTGTCTTTCAAGATTTTCAGGAGAATCGTCATGGCCATATTGCTTGCTTTGTGATTTCAGATTTCTTAGTTTTGATAGTACTTTCCAGATTTCCTTTTTGTTTTTCAGCCCGTATTCCCTAACCAATTCCTTCTCTGCATCAATAGTTTCCTTAACCCAAGGTTGCCTGGGAGTATCATACTTTTTCTTGGTTCTCTTAGGATCGCCCATTTTTTATCATTTCTTTCTTTTTACACCAAGGCCCTTTTTGGTGCCTTTCCTGAAGTGTGCTTTTGTCCTCTGACCCCTTACAGTAAGCCCCCATGAAAGTCGAAGCCCCCTATAAGATTTGGTTTTTTGCATACGTCTTAACTCATTATTATGCGTAAACTCCAAGTCTGAGGTATAAAGGTGTTTGTCAACCCCTTCCTCATAATCATTTCTCCTGTTTAGCATCCAGGAAGGGATATTGAATTTTGAAGGATTGTCAAAGACTTCTTCAATTTTTGATACTTGCTCATCAGGAACTTCCCCTATTTTTTGCGTTTTTTCCACGCCGGCCCTCTGGCAAACTGCGTTGGCCATCATAAAACCAACCCCTTTTATCTTTGAGAGAGCCACATATGCCTGTTTGTTCCCGTCAATATCAGTATTTTTAACCCTTACAAGGTGTTTTAAGTTTGAATTTTTTTCAGCCATTTTAATGCAAAGTATTTTGTTAGAATTCGCTATTATTAGCAAACCCTAACAAGCGCTCGATAATGAACTCGGGCTTAAGTGATGCATCGGATAAAGAGGTTATTTATAAATGTTTGTATTGTTTATGTATAATATGAATAAAAAAAGAATTAAATCATATGAAACCATTGCTGCGCAAGCCCACCTATAAGGGGGACCTCTTTTTCCTGCTTCTGAATTGCATAAACCAAACCCATAATCCAGAAAACAAACACAACAATATTAAGAAGCCACCCAATAATCGGAATGAATGTCAAAACCAATCCCGCAATCATTAGAAGCAATGCCTGTCTCAAATGAAAGCTTCCAAGAGATGTTTTATTCTCCTGGTGTAAAACCAAAGCAATAATCCACCCGATTATTGTGATGTAGCTAAGTATAGCAACCATATGCCTTTATCATTCTTCCCCATAGTAATACCCCCATTATATTCTAAAATATAAATATTGTAA